>JAKPAN010000108.1 GCA_029779475.1 Pseudomonadota bacterium | reverse complement strand
CCGGCCTCGTCACCAGGTGCTGGGTCGGCTTCGACGATTTCGGCTCGCTCGGCCGCGGCGAATTCGGTGCGAAGGCCGCGCTGCCGATCTGGATCGAATACATGCGCGCCGCGCTCAACGGCGTGCCCGAGCAACCGTTCGACATGCCGCCCGGCATCACGCGCGTGCGCATCGACCCGGCCAGCGGCCTGCTCGCCGGCGCCGACGATCCAAACGCGATCCTCGAAGTCATGAAGAACGAAGACGCCGAGCGCCTCGCCTCGCAGCCGCCGCCGACCGACGACGCGACGAAGCAGCACGACGCCTACGAAGTGTTCTGATGCGCCGCGGTTCCTCGCCGGAACCGGCGGCGCAGACGCGGCGGCGCATTGCCGTCGAAGCCGCGCGGCTGATGACCGAAAGCGGCTTGCGCGACTACCGGCTCGCCAAGGAAAAGGCCGCTGCGCGACTCGGCATCTTCGATACGGCGAGCCTGCCCAAAAACAGCGAAATCGAGGACGCGCTGCGCGAACACCAGCACCTGTTCGGCGGCAGCGCCCACGCGCTCACGCTCGTCCGCCTGCGCGCGAGCGCACGCGAGGCGCTGCGCTTCTTCGCGGATTTCGAGCCGCGTCTCGTCGGCGCCGTACTCGAAGGCAGCGCCGACGAACATTCGGCAGTCTGCCTGCACCTGTACACCGATCGCCACGTCGATGTCGTCGGATTGCTCATGGAACACGGCGTCGCGTTCGAGGAAATATCGCGACGCCTGCGCCTCGACCAAAGTACGACGCGCGAATTTCCCGCGCTGCGTTTCGACGCCGGCGACAGCGCGATCGACCTCACCGTGCTGCCCTACGACCTGCTGCGCCAGGCGCCGCTCGACCGCGTCAGCGAAAAGCCGATGCGGCGCGCGACGTTGGCGATGCTCGACACGCTGATCGCCGAAAACGAGGAGTAACGGCGACAGCGTTCTCCGCAGCGGCAAAAAAACAAGGGCGACGCAAGCGCCGCCCTTGTCGGAAAACCTGAAGAGAGCGATCAGCGCTTGGCGATGCCCACGTAATCGCGCGTCGTCGCACCCGTGTAGATCTGGCGCGGACGACCGATCTTCGTCTCCGGGTCGTTGTGCTGCTCGAGCCAGTGCGCGACCCAGCCCGCGGTGCGCGCGATCGCGAACATCACGGTGAACATCTCGGTCGGAATCTTCAGCGCCTTGTAGATGATGCCCGAGTAGAAATCGACGTTCGGGTACAGCTTGCGCTCGACGAAGTACGAGTCCTTGAGCGCGGCCTGTTCGAGCTCCATCGCCACGTCGAGCAACGGATCGCTGACGTTGAGATCCTTGAGCACCTTGTGGCACATCTCGCGGATGATCGTCGCGCGCGGGTCGAAGTTCTTGTAGACGCGATGGCCGAAGCCCATGAGGCGGAAGCCGGAGTTCTTGTCCTTCGCTTTCTCGACCGCCTTGCCGACGTTCTTCGCGTCGCCGATCTCGGCGAGCATCTTGAGCACGGCTTCGTTCGCGCCGCCGTGCGCGGGGCCCCACAGCGCGGCGATGCCGGCGGCGACGCAGGCATACGGATTCGCACCCGTCGAACCGACCAGGCGCACCGTCGAGGTCGACGCGTTCTGCTCGTGGTCGGCGTGCAGGATGAACAGCAGGTCGAGCGCCTTCGCCGCGACCGGATTGAGGTTGAGCGGCTCGCTCGGCACCTCGAACATCATGTGCAGGAAGCGCGTCACGTATTCGAGGTTGTTGCGCGGATAGCGGATCGGCCAACCGATCGAATAGCGGTACGCGGCGGCAGCGATTGTCGGCATCTTCGCGATCAGGCGGATCGCGGCGAGGCGGCGCTGCTCGGGATCGTTGAGGTCGAGCGTGTCGTGGTAGAACGCCGACATCGACGCGATCGACGCGCACAGCATTGCCATTGGATGCGCGTCGTAATGGAAGCCGTGCAGAAAGTTCTTGAGCGCCTCATGCATCATCGTGTGATGCGTGATCTCGTGCTCGAACGACGAAAACTGCGTCTGGCTGGGCAATTCGCCATTGATGAGCAGGTAAGCGACTTCGAGGAAGCTCGAATTCTTGGCGAGCTGGTCGATCGGATAGCCGCGATAGAGCAGCACGCCCTTGTCGCCGTCGATGAAGGTCACCGCGCTGCGCGTCGCCGCCGTCGCCATGAAACCGGGATCGAACGTGAAGTAGCCGGTGTCCTTGTTGAGCTTGCCGATGTCGAACGCGGGATCGCCCATCGTGCCGGTGACGACGGGAAAGGTGGCGCTGTTGGCGGAGTCGGTCAGGGTGACGGTTTTGTCGGACACGGCAGGTTCCTTCGGAGGTTGCGACGGGCCAGCGGCGCAGGACGCGCGGAAAGCCCGCTAGACGGAAACAGGACGGTCGCAGCTGGACGTTGCAACCAGACGGCAATTATCGCATGACGCGCGCGCACCGGACGCATGCGCATGGTCACGCCGCCGTCGCCAACCGCAACCAAACGCAAACGCCGGCACAAGGCCGGCGTCCGGTGAAACATTGGGAAGACGCGGCGCCATCGAGGCGCCACGCGTCCGCGCGCTTACTTGGCGTAGCGGCGGCGGAACTTGTCGACGCGACCTGCGGTGTCGACGATCTTCTGCTTGCCCGTGAAGAACGGGTGCGAATGGCTGGAAATTTCCACCTTGATCAGCGGATATTCCTCGCCGTCTTCCCACTTGATCGTTTCCTTGCTGCTCATGGTCGAGCGCGTCAGGAACGAGAAATCGCTCGAGATGTCCTGGAAAACGACGGTGTTGTAGGTCGGATGGATGTCGGCTTTCATGATTCGGCTCCGCGGCAACGCCCGCGACAAAAGAGCGGCATTGTAGCCGTTGGCGGGGCCGTGGCGCAATCCGCCGGCCCGACGCCCTCCTCCGGCCGGCCTTCAGCGCGGCGGCGGCGCGCCCAGACCACGCGCGACCAGCGTCTCGAAGCGCACCGGGTCGACCTCGAGCACGATGCGCGCATTGGCCGGCAAACCGAGCCGGCCTTCCCAGTCCACGACGGTCGCGCCGCGCGTCAGCGTTCCCGCGAGTTCGATGCCGACATGGCGGGTTTCCGCGACGCGCACGATGTCCGGCTCCAGCGCGACGGCCATCGCCAGCGCGTCCGCCGCGATCATGCCGCCGCGGCCGTGCGCGGCGTTGAACTCGCGCGCCTTGCGCACGATCGCGGCGTAGAAACGCGCGCGTTCGTCGCCACTGGCGAGCATCGCATCGAAGCGCGCGAAGTCCATCGCGTGACGCACGCAGGCTTCCCAGTCGACGAGATCGAACTGCGGCCAGCTCGAAAACACGACATGCGCGGCCTCGGGGTCGAAGCCGATGTTGAACTCCGTCGGCACGCGCTCGATGTTGCCGCGCCCGGTCACCGCGCCGCCCATGATGACGAGGCGTTTGAAGCGCGACGGCAATTCGGGGTCTAGCCGCAGCGCGAGCGCGAGGTTCGTCAGCGGCGCCAGCGCGACGAGCGTCAGCTCGCCCGGGCGCTCGCGCGCGAGGCGCACGATCGCGTTCGCCGCATGTTCGTCCGCCGCGCGGCTCGATGCCGGCAGATACGCGGTGTCGCCGAAACCGTCCGCGCCATGCACGAACGCAGCGTCGAGCGCGGGCAGCACGAGCGGCGTCGGGCAACCAGAAAACACCGGCGTGCGCGCGCCGATCACTTCGACCAGCTTGAGCGCATTGCCGACCGTGTGGCCTAGCCCGACGTTGCCGGCGGCGATGGTCAGGCCCGCGACGTCGGCCTGCGCATGCGCCATGAGAATGGCGAGCGCGTCGTCCACGCCGGGGTCGGTGTCGATGAGCAGTTGCAGGCGATCGGCGGTCATGAAATTCCTTTGCGGGCGACGATGACGTCGCGCGGTACGAACCAGGGCGCCGGCGACGGCGGCGCAAACGAAAACACTTCGGAAAAACCGGCCGCGCGCACGCGATCGAGGATATCGCGGCCGTAATCGCGGAAGGCAAGGATACCGTCGCCGCGCAGCGGATCGGTGTGATGGACAGGCGGCAGCAGATGTTCGACGACGCCATCGCGCAGGCGCGCGCGCTCGACGGTGCGTTCGCCGCCATGCAGCGGCACCGTGAACAGCATGACGCCGCGCGGACGCAAGACGCGATGCAGCTCGGCGAACGCGCGCGCGTCGTCGGGCACGTGTTCGAGCACTTCGGTATGCGTGACGAGGTCGAACGACGCATCGGCGAACGTGAGTCGCTGCACGTCCTCGCTGCGCACGCCGCCCCGCTCGCTGCCGCACGGCGCGTCGGGGAGATATTCCGATACGGCCAGGCTGCGCGCCGAGCGCCGCAGGAAATCCACGAGCGGACCGCGTGCCGAGAGTTCGTAGGCATCGCGATCGGCCAGGTCGCGCACGTGCGCGCGCAACGCGGCGCCGAGCGAGAGGTGGATCGCACCCGCCGCGCAACGCGCGCAACGCACGCCGTGATCGGCGCGATTCAAACGCACGAGCAGGCTCGGCCCGCAAAACGGGCAGCGCCATCGCGCAAAAGCGAAAGCGGCCGGTTCGATGATCGCGAAAGCGGAACGCAGGCGGCGGATCCACTTCATGTCACGCCCCCGCATAGCGCGCAGAGCCGCCGACCCAGCGCGCGACGATGCGCCGCGCCGCGTCGGCGTGATGTGCGCGCAGGCGTTCGCCGACGTCGTGGACGACCGGCAGCAACGCCGCGTCGCGCACGAGATCGGCGACGCGGAATTCGACGGCACCAGTCTGGCGCGTGCCGAGCACTTCGCCGGGGCCGCGCAGTTCGAGGTCCTTTTCGGCGATGCGGAAACCGTCGTTCGTTTCGCGCAGTACTTCGAGTCGCGCGCGCGCCATCGCCGACAGCGGCGGCTGGTAGAGCAGCACGCAGCTCGACGCCTGCGCGCCGCGGCCGACGCGTCCGCGCAACTGGTGCAATTGCGCGAGGCCGAGACGCTCGGCGTTCTCGACGATCATGAGGCTCGCGTTGGGTACGTCGACGCCGACCTCGATGACCGTGGTCGCGACGAGCACGCGCGTGTCGCCGCCTTTGAACGCGTCCATCGCGGCTTGCTTTTCCTTCGCTTTGAGGCGGCCGTGGACGAGGCCGATCGACAGTCCCGGCAGCGCGGTGGTGAGTTCCTGCCACGCGACTTGCGCGGCTTGCGCTTCGAGTTGTTCGGATTCCTCGATGAGCGTGCACACCCAGTACGCCTGCCTGCCCTGCGCGCAGGCTTCCCGGACGCGCTCGATCACTTCGCCGCGTCGCGCCGACGAGATCGCGACCGTGCGCACCGGCGTGCGGCCCGGCGGCAGTTCGTCGACGACGGACACGTCGAGATCAGCGTACGCGGCCATCGCCAGCGTGCGTGGAATCGGCGTCGCGGTGAGCACGAGCTGGTGCGGGACTTGGTCGCCCTCGCGGCCCTTGTCTCTCAAACTCAAACGCTGATGCACGCCGAACCGATGTTGCTCGTCGACGATGGCGAGACCGAGATTCGCGAACGCCACGCCTTCCTGCATGAGCGCGTGCGTGCCAACGACAAGCGGCGCACCGGAAGCAACGGCCGCGAGCGCGGCCTCGCGCGCGCGGCCCGTGACTTTGCCGGCGAGCCAGACCGGTTCGATGCCGAGCGCCGTGAACCATGCGCGCAACGTCGCCAGATGTTGCTCGGCGAGAAGTTCCGTCGGCGCGACGAGCGCGACCTGCGCGCCGGCCTCGATCGCGATGGCTGCGGCGAGCGCGGCGACGACCGTCTTGCCCGAGCCGACGTCGCCCTGCACGAGGCGCAACATCGGCGCCGCTTTCGCGAGATCGGCGCGGATTTCGTCGCTGACGCGCCGCTGCGCATTCGTCAGCGCGAACGGCAGCGATGCGACGAGTCGATCGGCGAGTTCGCCGCGTCCGCTCATCGGCAGCGCGCGATGCCGGCGCACGCGTTCGCGCAACTGCTTGAGACCGAGGTGATGGGCGAGCAATTCCTCGAACGCGAGCCGCCGCTGCGCGGGGTGCGTGCCCGCAAGCAAGGCGGCCACGTCGGCATCTGGCGGCGGGCGATGCAGCGTCAACAGCGATGCGCGCAACGGCGCGAGATCGGTGTCGGCGCGCGCTTCCATGGGAATCAATTCGAGCTCCGCATCGCCGGGCAAACGGGCGAGCGCACGTTCGTCGACACCGGCGATGCGTTTCTGGCCGAGGCCTTCGGTGGTCGGATACACGGGCGTCAGACGCTCCTCGGGCGCAATCGAAGCGTCACCGTGCACGATGCGGTATTCGGGATGCACGATCTCCGGCCCGTGCTGGCCGTGGCGCACTTCGCCGAAGCACAGTACGCGTGCGCCGACGGCGAATTGCCCGGCTTGCGCGCGATTGAAATGGAAGAATCGCAGCGTCAGCGTCGCGTTCGACTCGTCGACAAGCACGACGCGCAACTGCGGCCGATAGCGGAATCCGCGCTCGACTGCGTCGACGGTGCCGAGCACCTGTGCGCTTTCGCCGACACGCAGGTCGGCGATCGTCGTCAGCCGCGTGCGGTCTTCGTAGCGCAGCGGCAGGTGGAACCACAAATCCTGCACGTGGCGGATGCCGATTTTCTCGAGCTTGGCCGCGAGCGACGGCCCGACGCCTGCGAGCGCGCCCACCGGCACGAGTCCGGCGTCGGCGAAGGCGACGGGCGATGCGGAGGTGGCGGTGCGCGACATGTCGCTAGCGTAACAAGCCGCGCCGCGGCTGCGCGTCGCGCAGCCGTGTAGCATGCGCGGCACGCCACGAGGATCGCCTGCGATGACCGAGTTCGAATACATCTCCGTGCTGCTGTCGATCATCATCGGCCTGGCGGTGACGCAGCTGCTGTCGGGCATCGCGCGGCTCGTGCGCGACGGGCGCTCTCTCGCACCGGCATGGTGGATCATGGCGATCATCGCCACGCTGTTGCTCGGCAGCTTGCAGGTGTGGTGGATCTCGTTCGAATGGCGCCGCATCGAGAGCTGGACGTACTTCTCGTACGCAACGTTCATGGTGTTGCCGGCACTTCTGTACCTGCTCTCCTACCTCGTGCTGCCCGCCGACCTGCATCTCGACGGCAAAACGCTCGTGCGCGAATTCATCGCGCGGCGCAGGCCGTTCTACGTGCTGCTCGGGATGATCCCGTTCGCCTCGTATTTCCAGCAGTGGATGCTGGTGGGCAAAGTACCGCTCAACGATCCCGACACGCTGTTGCGCATGGCGTGGTTCGTGTTCGCGGTGCCGGGATTCCTGTCGCCGCGCATCGCCGTGCAGGCTTTCGTGGCGTGCGCGGCGCTGGTGCACATGCTCGTCTACATCAGCTTGCTGTTCGTGCGACTGCACTGAGCGTCGCGAGCCGGCAGCGCGTCAGTCGAACGCGGCGACCATGTCGATCTCGACCTGTGCGCCCATCGGCAGCGAGGCGACGCCGATCGTCGAGCGCGCGGGATACGGCTCGCGGAAATACTGCTTCATCGTCTCGTTGACGGCGGCGAAGTTGCCCAGATCGGTGAGATAGATGCCGACGCGCACGACGTTCTCGAACGATGCGTCCGCTGCGGCGAGCACCGCCTTGAGGTTCTCGAACACCTGGCGCGCCTGCGCGGAGATGTCGCCATCGACGAGCTTGCCCGTCGCCGGGTCGATCGGCGTCTGGCCGGAAGTGTAGAGCGTGTTGCCGACGCGCACCGCTTGCGAATACGGGCCGATCGCCTTGGGTGCGTGGTCGCTGTGCACGATGCTGCGCGTCATGTCGATGCCGTCGCCGAGAAAGGGACGCGCAGCATAACAAGCGCGGCGATCAGATCGGGTAGCGGCGCACCGCGTTGACGACGTGCAGCCGGCGCACCTGGCGGATCACGTCGGCGAGGTGCTTGCGGTTGCGCACTTCGATCGTGAACAGCAGCGTCGCCGTCTCGGTGTCGCGCTCCTTGTACTCGACGTTCTCGATGTTCGATTTCGCCACGGCGATGCCGGCCGCGACCTGCGCGAGCACACCGGGCTTGTTGGCGACGTCGATGCGCAGTTCGACCTTGTAGTCGCCCTGCACGTCCGCGGCCCAGGCCATCTCGATGCAGCGTTCGGGCGACTTGCGCAACTCGGGTACGTTCGGGCATTCGATGCGGTGGACGACGATGCCCTTGCCGGCCGAGAGGTAACCCATGATCTCGTCGCCCGGCATCGGGTGGCAGCAGTTGCCGAAGCTGAGCACGCCGCGCTCGCTGCCGGTGATGAGGATCTTCTCGCCGCCGGCCGCGCGCGCCGCGTGCGGATGTTCGCCGTGCAGCACGAGCAGCGCCTGCGCTTCCGTCTCGGCGACGCGGTTGCCGAGCGCGATGTCGGCGAGCAGTTCCTCGAAACGCTTGTACTTCTGCTCGGCGAGATAGCGTTCGAGCTCCGGCGCCGGGATCGCCTCCAGCGAGGAATCGAGCGCGGCGAACGCGCGGTCGAGCATGCGGTGGCCGAACTCGACCGCATCCTCGTGTTGCAAACGCTTGAGGTGATGGCGGATCGCCGTGCGCGCGCGGCCGGAAACGACCCAGTCGAGCCATTGCGGACTCGGCGAAGCCGACGGCGCGGTGACGATCTCGACGGTCTGCCCGCTGACCAGCGGCGCGCGCAGCGGGATCAGCTTGCCGTCGGCGCGTGCGGCGACCGCATGGTTGCCGACATCGGTGTGCACGAAATAGGCGAAATCGAGCGCGGTGGCGTTGCGCGGCAACGAGAGGATCGCGCCCTTCGGCGTGAACAAATAGACCTCATCCGGGAACAGGTCGACCTTGACGTTCTCGATGAATTCGATCGACGAACGCGTATCGCTTTCCTGGTCGACGAGGCCGGACAGCCACTCGCGCGCTCTTGATTGAGCGCTGTTGGCGGGCACCGCGTCGGTCTTGTATGCCCAATGCGCGGCGACGCCGCGCTCGGCGATCGCGTCCATGTCCTCGGTGCGGATCTGCACTTCGATCGGCGCGCCGAACGGGCCGAACAGCACGGTGTGCAGCGACTGGTAGCCGTTCGCCTTGGGAATCGCGATGAAGTCGCGGAAACGCCCGTCGAGCGGCTTGTACAAGCCATGCACCGAACCGAGCGCCTGATAGCAATGCGCGACGGAATCGACGACGACGCGCAGGCCGTACACGTCCATCACCTGCGCCAGCGATTTTTGTTCCGTGCGCATCT
>JAKPAN010000043.1 GCA_029779475.1 Pseudomonadota bacterium | reverse complement strand
AATAGCCGCTGTACGCTCACGCTTGGCAGCGACTTAATCGCCGGCGAGCAGCCGCAAATTGTTGTGCCCGCTCACGCGTGGCAGGCCGCCGAGAGCTTCGGCGACTGGACGCTCGTGGGCTGCACCGTCGCGCCGGGATTCGATTTCGCGGGCTTCGAGCTGGCGCCCGAGGGATGGACGCCTTCCTGATTACCCCAGCATTGGTCTGATCTTTTCCAGCGGCACGCTGGCGTTGCCGAAGATCATGCCCGCCATCTCGTGCTCCGCGCCCGGCGTTTTCATCGCGAACGGATCGCTCGGCGACAGATGCAGATCGAGCACCATGCGCGATAGCAGGAAGCGCCGCGCGTCGCCGCGCATCGCATTGATCTGCTCGGCCTCCCACGCCATCGAGACGGCGCTGGCGGCGTGATACATCAGGCTTGTGGCGCGGCGCGCATCGGCCTCGTTGTCGGCTTTCGCTGCCACTTCTTGCGCGAACGCAATGCTACGATCGACCGCGCTCTTGAGACGATCCCGGAAAGCTGGCGGCGCAGACGGCGTCTCCTGAATCTTCGCATGAAGATCGGCTGCGAGTGCGACTTCCGCATGATGACGCGACACTGCGCGCGCAATCGCATCGAGTGCGATGATGTTGCCGGTGCCCTCCCAGATCGAGCCGAGATGCGCATCGCGAAGCAACCGCGCGGACGCGAACTCCTCGACATAACCGATGCCGCCGCGCATCTCGAGCGCATCGCCGCAGACTTTGCGCGCATCGCGCGTCGAGCGGAATTTCAACACCGGCGTCAGCACGCGCAGCAGCGCGGCGGCTTCCTGACTGCCTTCGCGTTCGGCGCGATCCAGCGTGCGCGCGGTAACGAAGCACAGCGACAACGCCTGCTCCACCGGCAGCATGATCTTGAGCAACTGCCGCCGCGCCAGCGGCATATCGATGATCTTATTGCCGAACACGATGCGGTTGCGCGCCACCGTGAGCGAATCGTGCAGCGCGCGGCGCATCAGCGCGGTCGACTTCACGCCGTTCGACAGGCGCGACCAGTTGACCATCTCCGCCATCTGCAGGAAGCCGCGATCGAGCGGGCCGACAGCATAAGCGATCGCGCCTTCTAACTTGATCTCACCCGACGCCATCGAGCGCGTGCCGAGTTTATCCTTCAGGCGCACGATCCGATAATGATTCGGCGAGCCGTCATCGAGAAAACGCGGCAGCAGAAACAGCCCGACTCCGCGCGTGCCCGCCGGCGCGCCTTCCGGCCGCGCCAGCAGCATCGCAATGCTCGCGTCCGCATTGGAGCAGAACCACTTCTCGCCGGTAAGCCGCCAGTGATCGCCCTCGCGCACCGCCGTGGTCGTCAGCTTTCCGACGTCGGAGCCGCCTTCCTTTTCGGTCATGAACTGCGCGCCTTGCGTGAGGCGCGCCATATCGGTTTGCGTCAAGCCGTCGAGATACTTTGCTTTCAGCGCCTCGTCGCCATAGCGCGACAGCAGCATCGCGCCGCCATCGGTGACGTTGATCGGACAGCCCAGACCGAACTCGGCCTGATTGAAGAGGTAAGTGAAAGCGTGCTTGGCGACGGCCGGATAGGTGTCGTTGTAGCCGAGGATGCCCTTGCGATGCGACATGGCGTGAATGCCGAACTCGCCGAATGCCGCGTTCTCAAGCTCGCGATAGGCCGGATGATATTCGATCCACTGCACGTCGCGGCCGAAGCGATCGCGCTGATGCAGGATCGGCGTGTGGCGATCCGCAAGCCGCGCGCAGGTGTCGAGACGATCGCCCGCCAATGCGCCGAGCCGGTCGAGATGCGGTGCGATGTGTTGATAGGTTTGCGCTGGCAGATGAATCTGCAACAAATCCTGCAGCGACTGATCGG
>JAKPAN010000031.1 GCA_029779475.1 Pseudomonadota bacterium | reverse complement strand
CTGTCGTACGCGAGCCGCTTCCTCGGCCGCAAGCACGCGTTCAGTCCGCACATGTGGGTGCAAGCGTGGGACGGCACGCGCTGGATCAGCTACGACGCCGCACTCGACCGCTTCGACGCGACGCACATCGCCATCGCGGTCGGCGACGGCACGCCGCAGGGATTCGCGCAGGTCATGCACGTGATCGCGCATCTGCGCATCGTCGATGCGGCGGCAATCGTCGAGGATGGAACACCGACAGCCGCCGCACGGTGATCGCGCGGCGGCTGCATCAAGTCACCGTTTCGATTTCGCGACTTCGTGGTGCACCGGCAGTTCCGGCACGTCGTCGTCGCCCGCATCGACCCACTGCGCCGCGCGCGGATCCTTGACGGCGCCCATGACCATGATGGGTGACAGCTTTTCCGGTGGCGTGGTCGGCTTGATCCGCGTGCCGGTCGCCGGCTCAGCCGATTCGCCGACGACTGCAGGCGTCGAATCCTGCGCGTGCGTCGGCATCGCCGCACCGATCAGCAACGCCGCGCCAAGGCCAAATGCGGCGGCATGGGCGGCGCGCACGCGATACGACACACAGACCGAACCATTCGCATCGCGCAGGAACGCGGCGCGCGCGGCGTCGCTCATCGCGTCGAGCGAATGCACGGCCTTGTCGCAATGACCGCAGAAATCGCCGACGCCGCGTTGCGCAGCAGCGTCGAGCGGACAGGCTTGATCGATCTTCGGAAAACGACTCATGACCTTCTCCCGTGTGCGTGGCGGCGCGACGGCGCCGGGAACCACGGGAGGTGCAACGCGGCCGATGCGTCCGCGGGGTTGCGTCGCGCTCAACGATCCTTGTTTTTCTTCTTGTCGCGCGGCGTGTAGTCGGGAACCTTGCCCGCGTTCGCGGCGGGTTTTTCCTTGTCCTTTTCCTTAGACTTCTTCGGCTCGGCTTCGCCGCCGCCGTTGGAACCACGCGCGCGCAGCCACGCTGCGTATTCGTCGAGGTCGCCGCTGAACTCTTCGACCTTGCCGTCGGCGACGCGCCAGAACGTGTCGCAGACCAGGCCCGTGAGGTGGCGGTCGTGCGAGACAAGCACGATCGCGCCATCGAAGTCGCTGAGCGCCTCGGCGAGCGCTTCGCGCATTTCGAGGTCGAGGTGGTTGGTCGGTTCGTCGAGCAGCAGCACGTTCGGCTTGCGCCACGCGATCAGCGCGAGCGCGAGACGCGCGCGTTCGCCGCCGGAAAAGCCGTCGATGACTTCGAACGCGCGGTCGCCGGGAAATTGCCAGCGGCCGAGATAGTCGCGGAAGTCCTGCGTCGACACGCCGGGCGCGATGTCGCGCAGGTGGTCGATCGGGGACTGGCCTTCATGCAGCGATTCGACGGTGTGCTGGGCGAAGTAGCCGAGCACGAGGTCGGGATGCGCGGTGCGTTCACCCGAGAGCAGCGGCAGTTCACCGACCAGCGTTTTCACGAGCGTCGACTTGCCCGCGCCGTTTGGGCCGAGCAGGCCGATGCGGTCGCCGGCTTCGAGGCCGAATTTGACGTCCTTGAGGATCGTGACGTGATCGCCTTCTTCCGGCACCTCGTGGTCGGACGGCCCGGCGTGCGTGTTGCCGACGAGTTTGTAACCCGCATCGACGTGGTTGAGGCGCAGCAACGAATGCGGCAGTTTGAGCGGATTGGCGAAGTTGATGCGGATCTCGCGCTCGGCGCGCACCGCTTCCGTGCCGGCAAGTTTGGCGAGACGCTTGACGCGTGACTGCGCCTGCTTGGCCTTGCTCGCCTTGGCCTTGAAGCGGTCGATGAAGGCTTGCAGGTGTGCGCGCTCGGTCTGTTCCTTCTCGAACGCGATCTGCTGCTGGCGCAGGTGCTCGGCGCGCTGGCGCTCGAAGCTCGTGTAGTCGCCCGTGTAAAGCTTGGCGCGCGCGTCGTTGAGATGCAGCGTGTGCGTGCACAGGCCGTCGAGGAATTCGCGGTCGTGCGAAATCATCAGCAGCATGCCCGGATATTTCTGCAACCACTGTTCGAGCCAGAGCACGGCGTCGAGGTCGAGGTGATTGGTCGGCTCATCGAGCAGCAGCAGGTCGGACGGCTGCATCAGCGCGCGGGCAAGATTCAAACGCACGCGCCAGCCGCCGGAGAATTCCGACACGGCCATGCGATGCGTTTCCGGGCGGAAACCGAGGCCGTGCAGCAAGCGTCCGGCGCGCGCTTCGGCGTCGTAACCGTTGATCTCGGCGAGTTTCTGGTGCGCGGCGGCGACGCCGTCCCAGTCTTCCGCTTCGGTCGCTTTCTTCTCGGCTTCGAGGATCGCGTGGACTTCGGTGTCGCCGGAGACGACGAAGTCGATCGCCGCGTCCGGAAGCGAGGGCGTTTCCTGCGCGACGCTGGCGAGGCGCAACTTGTTCGGCAAGTCGATGTCGCCCTTGTCGGCTTCGACCTCGCCCATGACCGCAGCGAACAGGCTCGATTTGCCGCAGCCGTTGCGGCCCACGACGCCGACTTTCGCACCGTCGTGCAGGGCGATGTCGACATTGGACAGCAGCAGGCGTTCGCCGCGCCGCAGGGCGAAGTTTCGGAAGGCGATCATGGGGTTGCCGGACTTGCGGGGGCGCGCATTGTAGCCGAAGCGCGAATCAGCGCAGGGCCGCGCGGGCGTTCGCCGCAACGCCCGATGACGGTCGCGACAACGCGGCGGGTTTGCGTGCAGACTACGCGCCCGCTTTTTCCCAGGCTGCCGCGTCATGCGCGATCTCACGCAAGGCCCCGTCCACACCCATCTGCTGCGTCTGGCCGCGCCGATCGCGATCGGCATGATGTTCCAGACGCTGTACGTGCTCGTCGATCTCTACTTCGTCGCGAAGATCGGCGACGCGGCGATCGCGGGTGTGGCGACCGCGGGCAACGTGCAGTTCGTGATCATGGCGCTGAGCCAGGTGCTCGGCGTCGGCACGATGGCGCTGATCGCGCAGGCGGTCGGACGCAAGGATCGCGAGGACGCGAACCTCGTCTTCAACCAGAGCCTCGTGCTGGCCGCGGTCTGCGCGCTGGCGACGCTGGCGATCGGCTACTCGGTGGCCGATGTGTATGTCGCCGGACTCGCCGCGGACGAGGCCACGCGCGAAGCCGGTCGCACCTATCTGCACGGGTTCCTGCCGGGCATGGCCCTGCAGTTCGCGCTGGTTGCGATGGGTTCGGCGCTGCGCGGCACGGGCTTGGCCAAACCGGGCATGACCGTGCAGGTGCTCACCGTCGTGCTCAACGCGCTGCTTGCGCCGATCCTCACCGCGGGTTGGCTCACGCATCGTCCGTTCGGCGTGGCCGGCGCGGCGTGGGCGACGTCGATCGCGATCGCCGCGGGCGTGGCGATGATCACGTACTACTTCGTGAAGCTCGAAAAATACGTCGTGTTCGACCGCACGCAGATGCGGCCGCAGCCGGCGACGTGGAAGCGCATCCTGCGCATCGGCCTGCCGCCGGGCGGCGAGTTCGCGATCATGTTCGTCTACATCGGGCTCGTGTACTGGCTGATCCGCCCGTTCGGCGCGCATGCGCAGGCGGGTTTCGGCGTCGGTTCGCGCGTGATGCAGTCGATCTTCCTGCCGGCGATGGCGGTTGCGTTCGCGGTGGCGCCGATGGCGGGACAGAATTTCGGCGCGGGCCTGCTGCATCGCGTCCGCGACACGTTCCGCCATGCGGTGCTGATCGGCAGCGCGATGATGTTCGTGCTCACGCTGCTGTGCCAGTGGCGGCCGGAAGTGCTGATCCGTTTCTTCACGAACGACGCACAGGTGATCGAAGTCGGCGTGCAGTTCCTGCGCATCATTTCGTGGAACTTCGTCGCGCAGGGCATCATCTTCACTTGCTCGGGCATGTTCCAGGCGCTCGGCAACACGCTGCCGGCGCTGTATTCGAGCGCGACGCGTCTCGTGCTGGTCGCGCTGCCGGCGTTGTGGTTGTCGTCACAACCCGGCTTCGAGCTGAAGCAGCTCTGGTACTTGTCGGTGGCGACGGTCACCTGTCAGGCGCTGCTGAGTTTTTGGCTGCTGCGTCGCGAATTGGACAAGCGCAGCGCGCTCGTTACCGCAGCGGCGCCTGCCTGAGCGTCATGTCCGCACGCGATACTCGCCTTCGTCGCGCAGGCTGAACGGATTGAAGTGCGTCGCCGGATCGTAGGTATCGACGCCTTCGCGGCGCTTGAGGAAGCCGACGACGGCATAGGTGAGCGGCGTCGCCACAACTTCGACGAGCACCTTCATCGTCCAGTTGAAGGCGATGACCTTGACCATCGTTTGTCCCGACCAGATGCCGGCGAACGCGATCGGGTAGAACGTGAGCGAATCGAGGCCTTCGCCGACCACGGTCGAACCGATCGTGCGCGTCCACAGCCAGCGTCCGCTCGTCCACAGCTTCATCTTCGCCATCACGTAGGAATTGGCGAAATCGCCGATCCAGTAGCCGACCATCGAGGCGAGCGCGATGCGCCATGTCGAACCGAACGTGATTTCGAGCGCGGGTTGCAGCTTCGCGTTGAACGGTTCGAGCGGACTCGGCGGCAGGTTGAGGATCGCCCAGGTCATGAACGTCGCGAACAGCAATCCGCCGAAACCGGCCCAGATCGCACGGCGCGCGCGCGCGTAGCCGTACACCTCGGTGAGCACGTCGTCGAAGATGTAGCTGATCGGGAAGAACAGGTTGCCGGCGCCGAACGTGATCGCGCCAATGATCGGCAACGTGAACGTGCAGACCTTGGCCGCGCCGATCAGGTTCGAGCACAACAGCACGGCGACCATGCCGCCGACGATGAGGTCGTAGTAGCGGAAACCGCGCATCGGCACGGTGTTGGCGGCTGGCATCGATCGTCTCCCCGTCGGAACGCGGCATGGTAGCGCGACTGTTCATGTTCGCACCCCGCGCTTGCGCGATGGTGTTGCGCTCCGGATCATGCAATCCGATCCATGGAGGAGTCCCCTGAAGATGAACCTGTTTCGCACCCGCAATGCCTTGGCGCTGTCTGGATGGTTCGGCGCCAGCCTGCTTGCCGCGATGACCGCGTCCGCCGCGGAAAAGAACCTGATCACGACGCGCATCGACACGGCGCAGCGCAGCGCCCTGCCCGGCCAGCATGTCGCGTGGGCCGCGCCTGCGAACGATCGTGGCAAGGTCGCCACGTCGATGGCGTTGTCGTCGCTGCAACTCACGCTCAAGCGCTCGCCCGAGCGCCAGGCCGCGTTCGATGCGCTGCTCGCGCGGCAGCAGGATCCGGCCTCGCCCGATTACCGCCGCTGGCTGACGCCGACCGAAATCGGCGAGCGCTTCGGCGCGGCGCAGGCCGACATCGACGCGATCTCGACCTGGCTCATCAATCAGGGCCTGCACGTCGAGTCGATCTCCAACAGCCGCACGAGCATCCGCTTCGGTGGCAGCGCAGCAGATGTCGGCCGTGCGTTCGGCACCGAATTGCATTGGTACGCGGGACGCAACGCGAAGAACCGCATGGCGCCCGATGGCGAACCGCGCATTCCGGCTGCGTTGTCGAATGCGGTCGCGGGCGTGATCGGCCTCAGCGAAGTGCGCTTCGAGCCTCAATTCCACGTCGGCAAGACGCGCACCGGCAATATCGAAGAAACGCGCCCCGCGCTCACCAATTGCGGTTCCACGCCTTGCTCGTACTACGTCACGCCGGGCGACTTCGCGCGGATTTACGGCGTCCTCGGCGCCACCGAACAAGGCTTCGACGGCACCGGCCAGACGATCGCGATCCTCGGCCGCGCGCGCGTGTCCGACGCCGACCTGCAATCGTTCGGCGCTCGACTGGGCATCACGCTGCCGACGCCCACCGTCGTCATTCCGCCGGATGGCACCGATCCGGGGCCGGCGGCGACCTCGTGTTCCGACACCGACCTCGGCGACGGCCACGGCACCTGCGACAAGCCCAGCGATCTCGTCAAGGATCAGGGCGAAGCGACGCTCGACGTGACGCGCGCATCGAGCGTCGCGCTCGGCGCCAACATCAAGCTCGTCGTCAGCGGCAAGGTCGGCAATCACGACGGCCTTATCTACACACTCGACCACGCGATCAACGAAGGCCTTTCGATCGGATCGATCATCAGCATCAGCTTCGGTTCGTGCGAGGCCGACAACTCGCTCAGCGTCGCCAGCGCGCTCGACGATGCGTTCGCCCAAGCCGCGATGCAGGGCCAATCCGTGTTCGTCTCCTCCGGCGACGGCGGCGCAGGCGATTGCGAGGATTACTTCACCGCGCCGGTGGCCGGCGCCACGCGCAGCACGAACATCTTCTGCGCCTCCGGCCACGTCACTTGCGTGGGCGGCACCAGCTTCGGTGTCGGCACGAACAACAACCAGTACTGGAACTCGACCAACCAGTCCGGCTACACCTCGGCGAAGGGCTACATCCCCGAAGGCGCGTGGAACCAGCCGCTCAACGACGACGGCACCACGACGGTCGCAGGCACCGGCGGCGGCGTGAGCACCTACATCGCCAAACCAACGTGGCAGACCGGTACCGGCGTGCCGGGCAACCAGGGCCGCTACGTGCCCGACGTGTCGTTTGACGCATCGACGGAATATGGCTACTTCGGCTGCATGGCCGCATCGCAGGCCTCATGCGTACTCGGCGCCGACGGCGCGGGCGACGGACATTTCCGCTTTCTCGCCTGGGGCGGCACGTCCGCATCCGCGCCGAGCATGGCCGGCATCGCCGCGATGCTCAACCAGAAGAACGGTGCCGCGCAGGGCAATCTCAACCCGACGCTCTACGCACTCGCCGCGAATCCCGCGAACGGCGTTTTCCACGACATCACCGTCGCGAGCAGCGGCGTCACCAATTGTTCGGTCAACACGGCAAGCCTGTGCAACAACAGCCTGCCGAGTCCGACGTCGCTGACGGGCGGCCTGGCCGGGTATCTCGTCGGCAACGGCTACGACCCGGTCACCGGCCTGGGTTCGATCAACGTGACGAACCTGCTGAACGCATGGGGTGCGAACGCCGACAGTTTCTCGCTGACCGGCTCGTGGGCCAATCCGGCGACGGACAGCCAGGGCTTCGTCCTCGAAGTCTCACCTGACCTGCTCGGCGCGGCGAAAGGCAACCTGTTCGGCGGCTGGTTCACCTACAGCCCGACCGGCGCGCAGAATTGGTACACGATCCAGGGCGAGATCGGCCCGTCGAACGCGTCGACGATGTCGATCTACCAGACGCTCGGCGGCCACTTCGATTCCGCGCAGGCGACTACGACGACGGCGGTCGGGCAAGTTCGCGTCGTCTTCACCGACTGCGCGCATGCGACGCTTGAATACTCGTTCGACGATGGCCGCATCGGCACCATTCCGCTGTCGCGCCTACGGCCCGACGTGACCTGCTCGGCGCCGCAGACGGCGCTCGGCGCCTATGGACATGCGGGCGCGTGGGCCGATCCGTCGAACAGCGGCCAAGGCCTTGTCATCGACTTCAACCCGCCGACCAACACGCTGTTCGGTGCTTGGTACACGTTCCTGCCGAATGGCGGCAACGGCGTTGCAGGACAGCATTGGTTCACCCTGCAATCGGGATTGTCGGGCAGCACGACGTCGTACAACGCCATTGGAATCTACGACACGACCGGCGGCCGATTCGACCAGCACGCAACAACAACGACAGCGCAGGTCGGCACCGCCAAGCTCAACTTCACGAGCTGCACGACTGGCAAACTGGATTACCAGTTCACCAGCGGTACGCATGCAGGCAAGAGCGGCACGCTCGACCTGTCGCGCCTGACGCCCGCGCCTGCCGGCTGCACGACGAATTGATCCGGCCCGCGTGGCCGCGCGGAACGGCGCGGCCACGCAGTAGAATCCGCGCCCGGTCTTTTTCTACGCAGGACACTCCAATGGGCAGAGGCCCCAGCATCGAGAACCGCAAGAACGCCGAAGACGCGCGTCGCGGCAAGATCTTCACCAAACTCATCCGCGAGATCACGATCGCCGCGCGCAACGGCGCCGACCCCGCCGGCAACTCGCGCCTGCGCGTGGCGATGGACAAGGCGCTCGCCGCGAACATGTCCAAGGACACGATGGAGCGCGCGATCAAGCGCGGCTCGGGCGCCGACGGCGCCGACGACATGCAGGAAATCCGCTACGAAGGCTACGGCCCGTCCGGCGTCGCGCTCATCATCGACACGATGACCGACAACCCGGTGCGCACCGTCGCCGACGTGCGCCACGCGCTGTCCAAACACGGCGGCAACCTGGGTACGAGCGGCTCGGTCGCGTTCCAGTTCAAGCGCCTCGGCGAACTCGTGTTCGACACCAGCGCCGCCGGCAGCGAAGACCGCGTGCTCGAAACCGCCATCGAAGCCGGCGCCGACGACGTCGTCTCCGACAACGGCGTCAGCGAAGTGCTCTGCGCGCCCGAACAGTTCGAATCCGTGAAGGCCGCCCTGCGCGCCGCCGGTTTCGAACCGGTCAAGGCCGACATCGTCATGCGCCCCGAAAACCGCGCTGCTGTCAGTGGCGAAGCCGAGGAAACCCTGCGCGACCTGCTCGACTGGCTCGACGAGCTCGACGACGTGCAAGAGGTCTATCACAACGCCGCGCTTGACGACTGATCGGCACGGATCCGCGGCGGTCTCGGCCGCGGATCCGCGCACCGCTCAATGGGTGCGGCCGTTCGCCACCGGATAGTCGCCGTTTTGGCCGAAGAACACGTCGAAGGGCGTGTCCGGCGTCAAGCTCGGACGGATCGAGAATTTGCTTTGCCCCGCCGTGGCGCTCGGCCGCCAGACCGCATAGTCGTCGAGTCCATCTCCGTCGAAATCGCCGGACAGGACGAAGTCGGTCGCCGATGCGCCGAAGTTCACGGGCGCTTGCGTCGTGCCGGTCGCGGAATCGCGCGTCGTCCACTGGACATTGCCGCTCACGCCGCGAACCAACGTGAGGTCGGCCTGCGCGTTCCCCGCGTGATTGCCGGCAACGATCACGTCCGTCGGGGCGCCCAGGTTGAAGGCGTTCACGACGACACCGTTGACGCCGCTGCGGATGTCGAAATGCGCGACGCCGCCACCTGCATTGCTCTGCAAGGCGATGTCGGCGATGCCGTCACCATCGATGTCGGTGCCGCCCGACGCGAAATTGCCGTTCACGCCCGCGGGAATGATGCGCTCGCTGCCGTTGCTGCTCAGGCGGATGAACATGTACGACGCATCGCCTGAATTCGCGCCGGCCCGATACAACGCGAAATCGGCCTTGCCGTCGCCGTCGTAGTCGCCGGCCTGCTTGGGATCGTCGCCGGTTTTTCCATAGTCGAGTTCGAGCGGCGGCGCGTTGGCGGGCCGGCTGGACAACTTGACGGTGTAGTGCCCCGGATTTCCCGCTGTCCATACCGCCGGATCCCAGACGTTGTCGCCGTCGAAATCGCCACCGACGAAGAAATCGTTGGCGTGGCCGAGCACCACGCTGCGCTCGGCGCCGTTCGCCGTGCCATCGTTGTCGCGGATGAACCAGGTCACTTCGCCGTTGGCGCCGCCGCCGGTGTTGCGCACGATCACGTAGCTCGTGCGATTGCTGCCGGTGTAGTCGAACTGCGCGTGCACGCAGCTGCCGCGCGCGATGCCGTCGAAGCCATCGGTGAACAACGCGTCGCCTGCAGGCAGCAGGCGCAACGTAGCGGCAGAGATCAAGCCCACGTCCGTGCTGCTGCGATCGGCGATGCGCAATGTCCACACGCCATTGAGTTGCGCCGTGGTGAGCGCGTCGAATGCCAAGGTGATCGGCGCGGTGCAACCGCCAACTTTGGTCGTATCGCCATACATCCCAGCCGTGCTGGCCCGGTATTCGCCGGATGGGATCACGCTTGGGCCGATCGCCGCCCAAAGGTCGCCACCGCGATCGCTGAACCGGTATACGCCACCGAAATCGGTAGCGGTGCCCAAGTTGGCTGCCGATGTGAGACCGAGCCTGCCAAACAGAACCCGCCGTGCCTTGCCGTTCGGCGCGATCAGCGTCGCTTCAAGATCACCCGCCCAGGCATGCGTCAACGACATCGACACACTCACATCCGCCACGGGCGCGGTCATGCCGCTCACGGAAAAGGTGACGTCGAGTCCGGCCGGATTGTTGTCCGGGATCGCACCCAGGTTGCTGCCGGAGAATTCGAGCGCATGCGCAGCGCCCGTCGCGGACAGCGCCGCCCATGCAACGCTCGCCCACAGCCATCGAAACCGTTTCTCATCTTGCACATTCGTCTCCTGGGGAATCGCGGGGAACCGTGTTCCCGGCGTTCCGCACGAGAACGCAAAAACGGACTGCTTCGGGACATGCTACCAAGAAGCGCGGCATCTATTCCGGAACGGTCGCGCGCCGGCACGGGCGACGCACACGCGCCTCTGGCAGACTATGCGCCGCCGCGACCGCGGCCCCGGGGAATGGAGGGGACACCATGAAACCGTTTTACGTCTGCACCTTTTCGGCACTGCTGGCTTGCGCGGCGACAGCGGCGTCCGCGGCGAATCTCATTGTCAATGGCACGTTCGACGCGAACGTCGATGGCTGGAGCGTGGGCGCGTCGGCGACGAGCATCTGGTTCGATTCCAGCCAGGACGCCGACGGATCGAACACGTCAGGATCGATGGCGATGTCGACCTCGAACGGCTCGAACGCCAATCTCTCGGTGAGTCAGTGCATCACCGCGCTCGATGGCACGTCTTATTCGTTCGGCTTGAAAGTGCTGCCGAACACCTCGAACACCTTCGGCATGACCTGCTCCGCATTCGCCGAAGCCGATTGCGGCGGCGCCTCCATCGGAGACGCGAGCATCAATGGGCCAATGGGCGGCAAAGGCTGGGTCACGGTGCAGTCCGATACACCTTTCGTGGTTCCGTCCGGAACGCTGAGCGTGTCTTGTTCGATCACATCCACGCAACCTTTGCGCCAGGCCAAAAGCGCGTCCCAGCCGAACGGCTTTGCTCCCGCGATCTACGTTGACGACGTCGTCTTCGCCAGTACCGATCCCGTAACCCTGCAGAGTTTCGACGTCGATTGATCGGCGTCAGTCTCCGCAGCGCTCGGATTACCAATCCGTGCGCTGCGGCAGCAGGCCGCGCAATTCCTGCTCGGTCAGGTTGCGCCACTGCCCGACCTTGAGCGCACCGAGCTTGACGTTGACGATGCGCACGCGGCGCAACTGCGTCACGCGATAGCCGAATGCAGCCGCCATCAAGCGGATCTGCCGGTTCAAGCCTTGCGTGAGCACGATGCGGAAACCGAATTTGGCGATGCGCGAAGCCTTGCACGGCTTCGTCATCTGGCCGTGGATGCGCACGCCGCGCGCCATGCCGGTCAGGAATTCCGGTGTCACCGCCTTGTTCACGGCGACGAGATATTCCTTCTCGTGCGCGTTTTCCGCGCGCAGGATTTCGTTGACGATGTCGCCGTTGCTGGTCAACAGGATCAGTCCTTCCGAATCCTTGTCGAGGCGACCGATCGGGAAGATACGCTGCTCGTGGTCCACGAAATCGACGATATTGCCGCTGACTTCGCGCTCGGTCGTGCAGGTGATGCCGACCGGCTTGTTGAGCGCGATGTAGACGTGGCGACGACCGCCCTTCTGTGGTTTGCGCGCGAGCAACGCTTGGCCGTCGACGAGGACTTCGTCGCCTTCTTCCACCTGCGTGCCCATGCCGGCTGCGACGCCGTTGACGGTGACGCGGCGTGCGGCGATGAGCCGGTCGGCCTCGCGACGCGAGCAGTAGCCGCTTTCGGCGATGTGTTTGTTGATTCGCATGCGCAGATTCTAGGCGAACTCGGCGCCGGTTCCCGTACCCGGCGCATCAAGTCGCCAGCGGCCAAGAACGCGAAACGGCTTCGGCGGCTGAACGCAGCTGTCGATGAGCACGAAGTCGTCGACGCGCCATTCGACCTCCGGCTCGCACGGCGCATCGAGCGGACGCGTCGCGTCGCGCAAGACGGTGACATGAGGCACGAACGACGTCGCTCCCGCGCGCACGCCCTCGCGCGCGAGTTCGGCGACGAGCGACGCGTGCAACACGGACAAACCCGTCGGCGTCTGCGACGGCCCGAGCCAGAGCGGAATCGCGCGGTGACCGAAACTGCCGAAGCGATCGAGCCGCAGATCGAACGCCGTCTCGCGCACGCGCGCGGCGG
This sequence comes from Pseudomonadota bacterium, assembly GCA_029779475.1. Lineage (GTDB taxonomy): Bacteria > Pseudomonadota > Gammaproteobacteria > Xanthomonadales > Rhodanobacteraceae > Dokdonella_A. Next base: position 2,695 of record JAKPAN010000031.1, on the reverse strand, counting down.
CCGCGGCCGCGCGCGCGACGAGATCGTCGGGAACTCGCGAAAACGAGCCGAGATAGTGCAGCGTCAAGTGGTAGCGCGCCTCGCGCAGCCAGCGTCCCGCAGGCGCGTGCGACGCACGCAGCGCGGCGGCAGCAGCGCCGATCTTCGCGCGCAACGCATCGCCGGGCTGCAAGGCGAAGAACAGGTTGTGGACTTCGTCGACATCGAAGCCTGGAAGGCCTTGCTGCATGCGCGGCGGATGCATCGTTGCGGGCGCGCATGATGCGCTTTGCGGCGCGAGGCTGTAAAACGCATCCTCCGTTCCGTCGTACCGATTCGATGCTCCGCACCCCATCATTCATCGCCGTTGCGCTCGCCGCGCTGCTCTGTGCGTGCAAGCCCGCGCCGACACGGCCCTCGGTGCCACCACCCGTTTCGTTGCCGGCACCTGCGTGGCGCGGCATCGCCACGCTCGCCGATCCGTCGCAGGCGCCGCGCGATGGCACGCTCGAAGTCGTCCTCGTTGCGATCGGCGCCGACGACGTCAAGCCGATCACGCATGCGGAGTTCGCGGTGAAGCCGTCGACGCGCATCGACTTCGCCGTGTCCGCCGACACCACGCGCGAAACGGCATCGGCGCAATTGGGTTGGCGCGTCTGGCTGCGCGACGCGTCCGGTCGATTGCGTTATGCGAGCGATCGCATCGTCGCAGCGAATCGCGACACGACGGCGAGCATTCCGCTCGCACCCGTCGCGTCGCGCTGAATCGTGAAGATCAGCGGCCGACCCAACTCACGCGCCAGATCGAATTCGAGCCATCGTCGCTGACCAACAGCGCGCCGTCGCCGGCGACCGCGACGCCGACCGGCCGTCCCCAGACATCGCCATTGGGCAACACGAAGCCGGTGAGGAAATCCTCGTAGCTGCCGTCCGCTTTCGCGCTGCCGTGGCGCGGCACGCGCATGACTTCGTAGCCGACGCGCACCGACTTGTTCCATGAGCCGTGCGCGCTCAGGAAAATGTCGCCGCGATATTCCGAGGGAAAACTCGCGCCGTCGTAGAACGCCAGTTGCAGCGGCGCGTTGTGCGGCTGCAGGAGCACATCAGGCACGATCGTCTTTCCCGCGAGTTCCGGGTGCTTGCCTGCATGACGCGGATCCTGGTGCGCGCCGAGATACCACCACGGCCAGCTGTAGAAACCGCCTTCGCGCACCGACGTCAGGTAGTCGGGCACGAGGTCGTCGCCGAGTCCGTCGCGTTCGTTGACGACGCACCACAACTGCCCGTTTGCTGGATCGACCGCGATGCCGGACGGATTGCGCAGACCCGATGCGTGGACGCGCAGGTTCTTTCCGTCGGGATCGAAGGCGAGGATGTTCGCGCGATGTTTTTCCGCGGGCGTCGTGTCGGGATCATCGACGTTCGATGCCGAACCGACGGCCACGAACAGCGTCTTGCCGTCGCGCGAGAACGCGAGGTCGCGCGTCCAATGCCCGCCCGTCGGCAGATCGACGAGGTGTTCGGCCGCGCTGTTCGCCCGCATGTCGCCATTGCGATAGGCGAAACGCACGACTGCATTCTCATTGCCGATATACATCCATCGCGGATCGCTGCCCGGCGGATAAAACGCGATGCCGTACGGCCGCTTCAAACCGTTCGCAAACACCTGCGTCTGTTGTGGCTTGCCGTTCGCATCGAGTCCGCGAAAAACGCGGATGCGGCCGCTGCCGCTCTCGGCAACGAAAAGATCGCCATTCGGCGCACGCCGCATCGCGCGCGGCTCGGACAAGCCTTCCGCGTAGAGATTCACCTTGAAACCCGCCGGCGCCTGCGGCAACGCGCCATCCGGTCGCGCGACGAGATGCGCGCCATTGCCCGCCGACGGCGTTGCGTACGGTGCCGGCAAGTCGGCGATCGAAATCCGATGCGACTTGCCGGGCGACTGGCCACGGAAATCGGTAAAGGCGTTCGATGACGCCGAAGCATCCGTCGCTTTCGCACGCGCATTTACGCGTTCGGGCGCCGCACTCGCCTGTGCGCATGCAAGCTCGAGCGCGAGAAACCCTGCCGACAACGCGATGCGAACCACCCATACGACAAAAAAACTGTTCATGGCGATCTCCGAAGCGCGAGGATCGCGCATTTGCGCGTGCACACTGCGCCACATTGGTTGAACGGATCGACGACGGAAGTCACCGCGCACTCGATCCGCTCATCGGAACGCCAAAGTCGTCAGCGCCCCCGCGCGCCCAGCACACGTCGCGTCGCGATGCGTGCGGCGATCTGCTCGCGCAAATCATCGACAGGTTGGCCTGCGGATGCGGCGACGGATTCGATCGCGTCGGCTTCGAGACCGTCGACGCGCGAGGCTTCGGCGAGCGCCCAGGTGCGCGTGGCACGGTGGCCGCTCTTGCAATAAATGACGACGGGCTGGTCTGGGTGGACGAGCGCACGGCTGACCGCATCGACCGAGGCTTGTGGCACGTCCTTGCCGGGCACGGGCGCGTAGGCAAACGCGATGCCGGCCGAACGCGCCGCGGCTTCGACCGCTGCCGACGTCGGCTGGCCGGGTTCTTCGCCATCGGGACGTAAGGCGACGATGCGTTCGATGCCATGCGCCTTGAGCGCGGCGACCTGCGCGGGCGCGATCTGCCCGGAAATCCACACGCCCCGCATCAGCGGATGCAACGTCGACGGTTCGCTCGGCGCAGCATCA
>JAKPAN010000022.1 GCA_029779475.1 Pseudomonadota bacterium | reverse complement strand
GCCGAACGCCGCGGTACGCTGGCGCTTCAACAGCGGCGCATCCGACGGCATCACGATAGTGGCGGGCATGCCGAGCAGTTGCGCTGCCGCCGCGACACCCTGCGCATGATTGCCCGAGGAGAACGCGACGACGCCGGCCCCGCGCGCACTTTCGGGAATCGACGACAGCTTGTTGAATGCGCCGCGAAACTTGAACGAGCCGGTGCGCTGAAGGATCTCCGGCTTCAGGAACACGCGCGCGCCGGTGACCTCATCGAGCACCGGAGAGGACAACAGCGGCGTGCGAACCGCGTAGCGCGCGATGCGCTGCGCCGCGGCTTCGATATCGGCTGATGTGACAGGCAGGGATTTCTGGGACATGATGGATGATACCGTCCCGCTCATGCCCCTCGCAAGGCTCAGTTGGTCTGCGGAACGCGATCCGGCAGCAGCGGCGACTCGGCGGCATGGGCCTGCGCGCGGCAGACCTTGGTCACGTTGTCGATGAAGGCGCGCACCGAAGCATCCCAGCCGCGTTCCAGCGCGAAGTCTCGGCAGTCCTCACGCGACAGGTTCAGCGCGGCAAGACACGCCTCGCGCAAATCCTCGCGCAGCGCGCCGACCGGCGCATTGCCGATCACGTCGCGCGGGCCGCAGACGGGAAAGGCCGCAACCGGCAAGCCGCTCGCCAGCGCTTCCAGCATCACGAGGCCGAAGGTGTCGGTCTTGCTCGGAAATACGAACACGTCCGCGCTGGCATAAATCCGCGCCAGCTCTTCGCCGAATTTCGCACCGACAAAAGCCGCATCGGGAAAGCGCCGCTGCAAATCCGCGAGCGCCGGTCCATCGCCGACGACGACTTTCGTGCCCGGCAGATCGAGGCTGAGAAACGCATCGATGTTCTTCTCGACCGCTACGCGGCCGACCGACAGGAACACCGGCTGCGGCCACTCAGGCTGAACGCGCTTTGCCGGATCGAATAATTGCGCATCGACGCCGCGCGACCACAGCGCCACGCGTTTGAAGCCGCGCTCGCGCAACTCCTGCGCCAGCGCCGGCGTCGCGGCCATCACGGTGCGGCTCTCCGAATGAAACCAGCGCAGGAACGCCCACACCCAGCTCTCCGGGATGGGCGAGCGCGCCGACACATATTCCGGAAAGCGCGTGTGAAAGCTGGTGGTGAAAGCGAGACCGTGACGACGGCAATAGCGGCGCACCATGACGCCGATCGGCCCTTCCGTCGCGATGTGGATCGCGTCGGGTCGCGCTTCCTCGATCAGCCGCGCGATG
>JAKPAN010000020.1 GCA_029779475.1 Pseudomonadota bacterium | reverse complement strand
TACGACGCGAAGGCCGTTCGCACGTCGACGAGCTCGGTCGATGCGGTGCTCGACTTCGTCGCGAGCAAGGGCCTCGGCGTCGACTGGGTGCTGGAAACGCACGCGCACGCCGACCATCTCTCGGCGGCGCAGTACGTGAAGCGCAAAGTCGGCGGCAGGATCGCGATCGGCCAGGGGATCGTCGAGGTGCAGCGCGCGTTCAAGGGGATCTTCAACTTCGAGCGCGAATTTCGCACCGACGGATCGCAGTTCGACCACCTGTTCGCGCCCGACGAGGATTTTCGCATCGGCGAGCTCTCCGCGCGCGCCCTGTTCGTCCCCGGGCATACGCCGGCAGACATGGCGTATCACATCGACGACGCGGTGTTCGTCGGCGACACGCTGTTCATGCCCGACGTCGGCACGGCGCGCTGCGACTTCCCCGGCGGCAACGCGCACGCGCTCTACGCCTCGATACAAAAGCTCCTCGCGCTGCCGCCGGCGACCCGACTCTTCATGTGCCACGACTACCCGCCGGCCGGCAGGTCCGCCCAATGGGAGAGCACGGTCGCCGCAGAGCGGGCGCACAACATCCACGTGCACGACCGCGTCGACGAAGCCGCTTTCGTCGCGATGCGGCAGAAGCGCGACGCCGGGCTCGAACTGCCGGCGCTGATCTGGCCGTCGGTACAGGTCAATGTCCGTGCCGGCAACTTTCCGCCGGCCGAGGACAACGGCAAACGCTATCTCAAGCTGCCGCTGAGCGAGGATTGATCTAGCCCGGCGCGCAGTACAGCAGCATCGCAGCATCGCAGCATCGCAGCATCGCAACATCGCAACATCGCAGCATCGCAACATCGCAGCATCGCAACATCGCAGCATCACTATCCGCAGCTTTTTGAAAACCTCGACTGAAGGGAGAGAACATGAAGAGCAACCTGGGAGCGCTGGACCGCGGGATTCGCGTCGGCGTGGGCGTGGCCATGATCATCGCGACGCTGGCCGGCGTCATCGGGGCGTGGGGCTGGATCGGCGTCGTCCTCGTCGGCACCGGCGCGATGAGCTTCTGCCCGGCCTCCCTGCCGTTCGGC
>JAKPAN010000013.1 GCA_029779475.1 Pseudomonadota bacterium | reverse complement strand
GCCGAACTACCTCGACTTCATCGGCGTCCATCACCGCGACGCGACGGGCAAGGTGATCGGCGAACACGTCTTCGTCGGCCTCTACGCGATGCACGTCTATTACATCTCGACGACCGAGATCCCGGTCGTGCGCAAGAAAGTCGCTGCCGTGCGGGCCGCCTGCGGCTTCGCACCGGGCAGTTATCGCGACAAGACGCTCGTGAACGTCCTCGAAACCTATCCGCGCGAGGAGCTGATCGAAGTCGCCACCAGCGATCTCTTCCGCATCGCTAGCGGCATCGTGCTGCTGCAGGAACATCCGCGCGTCGGCGTTTTCCTGCGCAACGACGGCTGGGGGCGCTACGTTTCGGCGCTCGTCTATATGCCGCGCGACCGCTTCGACACGACGACACGCAAACGCATTACCGAGCGCCTCGCGGAAACCCTGCAGACCGACAGCATCGACTTCTTCCTGATGGTCGGCGAATCCCGCCTCGCCCGCCTGCATCTGATTGCGCGGCTTGCCGACGGCAGCGCGCCGGCCTACGACGCGGCCGTCTTCGAAAGCGAGGTCGCGCGCATCGTTCGCGGCTGGCACGACGAGTTGCAGCAGAACCTCATCGAGCACTGCGGCGAGGAACGCGGCAGCACGCTCCTGCGCCGTTACGCAACGGCGCTGCCGCTCGCGTATCAGGACCAGGTGCCGCCGACCTCGGCGGTCTCCGATCTCGAACGCCTCGAAATCGCCGAAGCGAGTGGTCGGGTCGAAGTCAAGCTCAACGCGCCCTACCGCAACGACGGCTCGCACCAGCACGTCAAGCTCTTCCTGAAAGGCCTGCCGCGGCCGCTCTCGACGGTGCTGCCGGTCTTCGAGAACCTCGGCGTGACCGTGCTCTCGGAACAACCGTTCAACCTTTCCGACAGCGATCTTCACATCGCCGACTTCGCCATTCAGCTGCCGCGCGCCGACGCGCTCGACAAGCAGGCGACGCGCGCGGCCTTTGTCGACCTTCTCGAGAAGCTGCTGCGCGACGAAGCCGAGAACGACGGCTTCAACCGCCTCGCATTGCTTGCAGGCCTTGCCGAGCCGCGCATCACGGTGCTGCGCGCTTACGGCCGTTATCTGCGCCAGGCTGGCCTGCCGTTCAGCTCGGCGTATATCGAACGCAGCCTCGCGGCGCACCCGCACATCGCGCGTCTCCTCGTTTCGCTCTTCGAAGCGCGCTTTGCGCCTGACGCCACGACCAGTGACGAAGCGGTCGCCAGCGAACTTGCCGCGGCGCTCGCCAAGGTCAGCAACGTCGATGACGACCGCATCCTGTCGGGCTTCCGCACCGCGCTCGACGCGACGATGCGAACCAACGCCTGGCAGACCGGTGCCGACGGCAAGCCCAAGGGCTATCTCTCGTTCAAGATCTCGTCGAAGCTGATTCCCTTCCTGCCCAAGCCCGTGCCGCTCTACGAAATCTTCGTCTACAGCCCGCGCATGGAAGGCATCCACCTGCGTGGCTCGCGCGTCTCGCGCGGCGGCCTGCGCTGGTCCGATCGCATGGAGGACTTCCGCACCGAGGGCCTGGCGCTCGTCAAGGCGCAGATGGTCAAGAACGTCGTCGGCGTGCCGCTCGGCGCCAAGGGCTGCTTCGTCGGCAAGCGCCTGCCGCCGGCGAGCGAACGCGACGCGTGGATGGCCGAAGGCATCGCGTGTTACCAGACCTATATCCGCGGCCTGCTCGACGTCACCGACAACCTCGTCACCGGTAAGGTCGTTCCGC
>JAKPAN010000010.1 GCA_029779475.1 Pseudomonadota bacterium | reverse complement strand
CGGCACCGGCTCGAAGGCGAACCACCTCGCGTACATCGGCGACGCCGAGATCGGCCGCAACGTGAACGTCGGCGCCGGCACGATCACGTGCAACTACGACGGCGCGAACAAGTTCAAGACCATCATCGAGGACGACGTCTTCATCGGATCCGACACGCAGCTCGTCGCACCGGTGCGCGTCGGCCGCGGCGCGACACTCGGCGCCGGCACCACGCTCACGAAGGACGCCCCGCCCGGCGAGCTGACCATCTCGCGCGCGAAGCAGCTCACGATTTCCGGCTGGAAGCGTCCGGTCAAGGTCGCGAAGAAGTAGCTCGCGCCGTCACACGTTCATGCGGGTGCGTCATGCACCCTCCCGCAGACCTCTTCGAATCGGTAACCGAATCATGTGTGGAATCGTCGGTGCAGTCGCCAGCCGCAACATCGTCCCCGTCCTCGTGGAAGGGCTGCGGCGGCTGGAATATCGTGGTTATGACTCCTGCGGCGTCGCCGTGAATCGCAACGGCCTCGAACGCGCGCGCAGCACGACCCGCGTCGCAGACCTTGCGGCCCAGGTCGAGACCGACCACCTCGACGGCCTGACCGGCATCGCGCACACGCGCTGGGCCACGCACGGCGCGCCGAGCACAGACAACGCGCATCCGCACTTCTCCCGCGACGAGATCGCCGTCGTCCACAACGGCATCATCGAGAACTACGAGGAACTGCGCACCGAACTCAAGGCGGCCGGCTACGTGTTCACGAGCCAGACCGACACGGAAGTGATCGCGCACCTCGTGCACCATCTGTACACGGGCGACCTGCTCGCCGCCGTGAAGCAGGCCATCGCGCGATTCAGCGGCGCGTACGCGATCGCGGTGTTCGCGAAAGCCGAACCGCATCGCGTGGTCGGCGCCCGCTTCGGGTCGCCGCTCGTGGCCGGCCTCGGCAATGGCGAGAACTTCCTCGCGTCCGACGCGATGGCGCTCGCCGGCACGACCGACCGCATCATCTATCTCGAAGAGGGCGACGTCGCCGACGTGACCCGCGAAGGCATCACCGTCTACGACCGCACCGGCGCGAAGGTCGAGCGCGAAGCCCGCGTCGTGCAGGCGTACTCCGGCGCGATCGAGCTGGGCCCCTACCGCCACTACATGCAGAAGGAAATCTTCGAGCAGCCCCGCGCGATCAGCGACACGATCGAGCAGGTCGGCGGCATCGGCACCGATCTCTTCGGCGACGCCGCCGCGACAGCCTTCCCCGCGATCGACAGCGTGCTGATCCTCGCGTGCGGCACGAGCTACTACGCCGGCTGCGTCGCGCGCTACTGGATCGAATCGATCGCGCAGGTGCCGGTGACCGTCGAGATCGCGAGCGAGTACCGCTACCGCACCTCGGTCGCGAATCCGAACGCGCTCGTCGTCGTGATCTCGCAATCGGGCGAGACGGCCGACACGATGGCCGCGCTCAAGCACGCGAAGTCGCTCGGCATGAACCACACGCTCGCGGTGTGCAACGTCGCGACGAGCGCGATGGTGCGCGAGACCGCGATGCAGTTCCTGACGCGCGCCGGCGCAGAGATCGGCGTGGCGTCGACGAAGGCGTTCACGACGCAGCTCGTCGGCCTCTACCTGCTCACGCTCACCATCGCGAAGGCGAAGGGCCGGCTGTCCGCCGAGCAGGAACACGCCGCGATCCGCGCGCTGCGCCATCTGCCCGCCGCCATCGGCAGCGTGCTCGCGCT
>JAKPAN010000303.1 GCA_029779475.1 Pseudomonadota bacterium | reverse complement strand
GCAGCCGGCCACTTGTCCGGCCCGCTCGTTGCGCTTCGCCGACACAGACCGCGCGCAGGCTCGAAGGCTTTCATCGCGTCGCCGATGACCGCGTCGCGGGGCCGAGCGCCCTTGCGTGGATGTTGCGACGCGACATACAGTGATCGCTTGACTGGAGGTTCGCGTGAGTCGTGCATACAACTTCAGCGCCGGCCCTGCCGCGCTGCCCGAGGACGTCCTGCGCCAGGCGCAGTCCGAACTGCTCGAATGGAACGGCGCGCGCGCCTCGGTCATGGAAGTCAGCCATCGCGGCAAGGCGTTCATCGCGCTTGGGCAGGAGATCGAACGCGACCTGCGCGATCTGCTCGCGATCCCGGCGAACTACAAGGTGTTGTTCCAGCAGGGCGGCGCGACGCAGCACTTCGCGCAGATCCCGATGAACTTCGCACGGCGTGATCAGAACGTCGATTACGTGCTCACTGGCGACTGGAGCGAAAAGGCCGCGAGGGAAGCCGCGCCGTACGCGAACGTGCGCATCGCGGCGTCGTCGGCGTCGACGAACTACGATCGAGTGCCGCCGCGTAGCGGCTGGGATCTCGACGCGAACGCGGCCTACGTGCACGTCACGCCGAACGAGACGATCCGCGGCGTCGAGTTCCAGGACATTCCGGAGGTCGGGAACGTTCCGCTGTTCGGCGACGTGTCTTCTACGATCCTGTCGCGCCCGCTGGATGTATCGAAGTACGCGCTGCTCTATGCCGGTGCGCAGAAGAACATCGGGCCGTCCGGCCTCGTCGTGATGATCATCCGCGACGACCTGCTCGAACGCTGCCCGCGCGACATCGCGCGCATCTTCAACTACGCCGAAAACGCCGCGCAGGATTCGATGCTCAACACGCCGAACACCTGGGCCTGGTATCTGGCCGGACTCATCTTCAAGTGGGTGAAGGCGCAGGGCGGCGTCGCCGCGATGGAACGGCGCAATTGCGCCAAGGCGGAACTGCTTTACGGTTACATCGACGCGTCGGGTTACTACAAGAATCCCGTCGAGGCATCGGCGCGATCGTGGATGAACGTGCCTTTCACGCTGCCGCGTGAAGAACTCGACGCTGTGTTCCTCAAGGAGTCGGAAGCTGCCGGCCTGCTCGCGCTCAAGGGACACAAACTCGTCGGCGGCATGCGCGCGTCGATCTACAACGCGATGCCGCTCGAAGGCGTGCAGGCGCTTGTCGATTTCATGAAGGATTTCGCCGCGCGCAACGGCTGACACGAAAGATCTTTCCGCCGAGAGGACGAGTCCACGCTCGTGCGCGGCATCGAGGATGCAACGATGGACAAGAACGAATCCGACAAGCCCAACCTCGCCGACGTGCGCGCGCGCATCGACGGCATCGATCGCCAGATCCAGGCGCTGATTGCCGAACGCGCGAACTTCGCGCACCAGGTCGGCCAGGCCAAGGGCAAGCTCACGGCCGCCGTCGACTATTATCGGCCCGAGCGCGAAGCGCAGGTTTTGCGCATGGTCGTCGACCGCAACGAGGGGCCGCTCAGCGACGAACTCCTCGTGCACGTGTTCCGCGAAATCATGTCCGCCTGCCTCGCGCAGCAGGAGCCGCTCAAGGTCGGTTATCTCGGCCCGGAAGGCACCTTCAGCCAGCAAGCCGTGATGAAGCATTTCGGCCGTTCCGCGCACGGCTTGCCGCTCGCTAGCATCGAGGAAGTGTTCAACGAAGTCGAAGCGGGCAACGCGGATTTCGGCGTCGTCCCCGTCGAGAACTCGGGGCAGGGCACGATCCAGGTCACGCTCGACATGTTCCTGACCTCGAACCTCAAGATCTGCGGCGAAGTCGAGCTGCGCGTGCATCAGTATCTGCTGTCGCGCTCGGGCCGCATCGAGGATATCGAACGCATCTACGCGCATCCGCAGTCGTTCGCGCAGACGGCCGGCTGGCTGCGCACGAACCTGCCGAAGATCGAGAAGATCCCGGTATCGAGCAACGCCGAAGGCGCGCGCCGCGCACGCAACGCGGAAGACGCGGCGGCGATCGGCGGAGAATCGGCGGGCCACGTCTACGGCCTCAAGAAAGTCATCATGAAGTCGATCGAGGATCACGCCGACAACACGACGCGCTTCCTCGTGCTCGGCCGTCAGGTCTTTCCGCCGTCGGGACACGATCGCACTTCGGTGCTCGTCTTCATCAAGGACCAGCCCGGCGCGTTGTTCAACGTGCTCAGCCCGTTCGCGCGCCATGGCATCAGCATGAACCGCATCGAGTCGCGGCCGTCGCATCAGGCGAAGTGGGAATACGGCTTCTTCATCGACCTCGCCGGCCACGTTGACGACGACAACATGAAGGCCGCGCTCGCCGAACTCGCCGAGCACTCCGCGCAGATCAAGGTGCTCGGTTCGTACCCGGTGGCGGTGCCGTGAGCGCGCAGCCTTCGCGCGACGACGACTCGTTCGACGCGAGCCGGCTCGCCAACGCCGCGACCGCCGCACTGCGCGCCTACGATCCCGGCCACGATCTGCCCGCGCTGCGACAGCGTTTCGGCGAGTCGATCGCCGAACTTGGCTCGAACGAAAACGCGCTCGGCCCAAGCCCTCATGCGATCGAGGCGATGCGCGCGGCGCTCGCCGACATCTTCCGTTATCCCGATCCCCGCGGCGCGGCATTGAAAGCCGCGCTGTCAAAGTATCTCGGCGTCGGCGCGGAACGCATCGCGCTCGGCAACGGCTCGCACGAACTGTTGATGATGCTCGCGCAATGCTTCGCCGACGCGGCGCATTCGGTGGTGTTCTCGCAATACGGTTTCGCCGTGTATCCGATCGCGACCGCCGCGGCCGGCGCGCAACCGATCTGCGTGCCCGCGTTCCCTCGCACGCACGCGAGCGCGCCGCTCGGCCACGATCTCGATGCGATGGCCGCAGCGATCCGCGCCGACACGCGCCTGGTCTATCTCGCCAATCCGAACAACCCGACCGGCACCTGGTTCGACGACGCCGCGCTCGAACGCTTTCTCGCGCGCGTGCCGCGCGATGTGCTCATCGTCGTCGACGAGGCCTACAACGAATTCGCCGATGCGCCGGGCTTGACGACGGCGCTGAAGTTTGCCGATCGACATCCGAATCTCGTCGTCGCGCGCACCTTCTCGAAGGCGTACGGACTCGCCGGCGCGCGCGTCGGCTATCTCGTCGCCGATGCCAGCGTCGTCGCCGTGCTCGAACGCATGCGCGAATCGTTCAATGTGAGCAGTTTCGCGCTTGCGGGCGCAGAAGCCGCGTTCGCCGATCGCGCACATCTCGACCATGTGCGCGCAGTCAACGCGAGCGAA
>JAKPAN010000300.1 GCA_029779475.1 Pseudomonadota bacterium | reverse complement strand
CCTTGCAGCGCCCTGTTCTCTCCGCACGTGCATGCGATAATCAGCGTCGCGGCACGGCGCTCGGCGCCGCCGCGCCGCATTCACAGGGAGTCACTTCATGGCAGTACGCATTCGCGACGTCGGGTCGCACGATCTCGATTCCGTGCTCGCGCTCAACAACGCGGCCGGTCCGACGATCCTGCCGCTGACCGCCGCCGCCCTGCGCCAGCTTTTCGACCAGGCCTGCTATTTCCGCGTCGCCGAAGTCAATGGCCACGTCGCCGGGTTCCTGCTCGCGCTCGACCAGGACGCCGATTACGACAGCCCCAATTTCCGCTGGTTCCGCGAGCGCCATCCGCAGTTCGTCTACATCGACCGCATCGTCATCGCGCGGCCGTCTCGCGGCCTCGGCCTCGGCCGCGTGTTCTATGCCGACGTGACGAGCTACGCGGAAACGCGTTCTCCCGAACTCACCTGCGAAGTGTTCCTCGAACCGCAGGACGACGTCTCGATGCTGTTCCACGGCACCTGGGGCTTCCTCGAGGTCGGCCAGCAGGTGATGCCGAACACCGGCCGCCGCGTCGCGCTGCTGGCGAAGACGCTGTGCAGTTGGCCGTTCGTGCGCGACACCTACCTGCACGGTGGTGCGGGCCGCCTGCCCGACCTGCCATGGCTGCGCGAGCGCGAGCGCGTGCATGCCTCGACGCGCACGACGCGCGCGGCGGGTGGCGCGTGAGCGCACGCGAGGCGGCCGCGACGCCGCTCGACTACGAACCCGTCGCCGAGATCAAGCACGGCCAGGTCGGCATCGCCAACATCAAGCTCAAAAAACTCGACGCCGCCGCGCTCGAAGCGGAATTGCGCGCGAAGGTCGAGGGCGCGGAAAAACTGTTCCGCCATGCGCCCGTCGTGCTCGACCTCAGCCACCTGCCGCAACTGCCCGACGTCACCGTCGTGCACGACCTGCTCCAACGCATCCGCGCCGCCGGCATGCTGCCGGTCGGGCTGTCCTACGGCACCAGCGAGAACGAACGCATCGCGCGCGAACTCGACGTGCCCGTCATCGCCAAGTTCCGCGCGTCGTACGAACGCGCCGCGGGCGACGCCGCACCGGAACCTGCACCGCAACGCGCGACGCCTGCGCCGCCGTCCCGCGAAACGTTCGTCGTCGAAACCATCGCCGCGCCCGCGAACGCGATCGGCCAGATCCACGACAAACCCGTGCGCTCCGGCCAACAGATCTACGCGCGCGGCCGCGACCTCGTCCTCACCGCGCTCGTCGGCAACGGCGCAGAAGTCATTGCCGATGGTTCGATCCACATCTACGGCGCGCTGCGCGGCCGCGCGCTCGCCGGCGCGCAGGGCGATGCGAACGCGCGTATCTTTTGCCGCGAGTTCCACGCCGAACTCGTTTCGATCGCCGGCCAGTACCGCGTGTTTGAGGACATTCCGCCGGACCTGCGCGGACAGCCCGTGCAGGCGTGGCTGGAAGGCGACAAGTTGCTGTTGAAGAAAATGTGATCGGCGGCGCGATGCGCCGTCCATCGTCGAAGGGAAACCCGAGGACACTCCATTGACCGAAGTCATCGTAGTCACATCCGGAAAAGGCGGCGTCGGCAAGACCACGACGAGCGCCTCGCTCGCCGTCGGCCTCGCCAAGCGCGGCAAGAAAGTCGCCGTCATCGACTTCGACGTCGGCCTGCGCAACCTCGACCTCATCATGGGCTGCGAGCGGCGCGTCGTGTACGACTTCGTCAACGTCATCCAGGGCGAATGCACGCTCAAGCAGGCGCTCATCAAGGACAAGCGCATCGACACGCTGCACGTGCTCGCCGCCTCGCAGACGCGCGACAAGGACGCCTTGACCAAGGAAGGCGTCGAACGCGTGCTCAAGGAACTCGAGGAAGACGGCTTCGACGCCGTCATCTGCGACTCGCCCGCGGGCATCGAAAAAGGCGCCGCGCTGGCGATGTATTTCGCCGACCGCGCCGTCGTCGTGGTCAATCCGGAAGTCTCCAGCGTGCGCGACTCCGACCGCATCCTCGGCCTGCTGTCGAGCAAGACGCGCCGCGCCGAACAAGGCGGCGCGGGCGTCGAGCAACACCTGCTGCTGACGCGCTACAACCCCGATCGCGTCGCCGCCGGCGACATGATGGGCATGGCCGACGTCAAGGACATCCTTGGCATCGAGGTGATCGGCGTCATCCCCGAATCCGAAGGCGTGCTCAGCGCGTCGAACGCGGGCGTGCCCGTCATCCTCGACGAGTCGTCGGAAGCCGGCCAGGCCTACACCGACGCCGTCGCGCGGCTGTGCGGCGAGACGCGTCCGATGCGCTTCACCGAAGCGCAGAAAAAGGGATTCTTCTCGCGCATCTTCGGAGGCTGACATGGGACTGTTCGACCTCTTCCGCTCGCGTCCGAAGAACACCGCCTCGGTCGCCGCCGAGCGCCTGCGCATCATCGTCATGCAGGAACGCAAGGCCGACGGCCGCGGCAGCCACGACTATCTGCCGACGCTGCGCCGCGAACTGCTCGAAGTGATTCGCAAGTACGTCAATGTCGACGCCGACGCGATCGACATCCA
>JAKPAN010000279.1 GCA_029779475.1 Pseudomonadota bacterium | reverse complement strand
GATGAATTTCATCTCGGCGATCGCACAGAAGCGCGGCACGATCCTGTTCGTCGGCACCAAGCGCTCCGCGCGCGAAGCCGTCAAGGAAGAAGCCGCGCGTTGCGGCATGCCGTACATCTCGCAGCGTTGGCTCGGCGGCATGCTGACCAACTTCCGCACCGTCAAGCAGTCCGTCGCACGCCTCAAGGAACTCGAGACGATGGCGACCGACGGCAGCTACGAGCGCCTGGTCAAGCACGAAGTGCTCGGCCTCGTCCGCGAGAAGGAAAAGCTCGAGAACTCGCTCGGCGGCATCAAGGACATGAACCGCCTGCCTGACGCGCTGTTCGTCATCGACATCGGCCATGAAGACATCGCGATCAAGGAAGCCAAGAAGCTCGGCATCCCCGTCGTCGCCGTCGTCGATACCAACTACGATCCGGCGCTCGTCGACTACGCGATCCCGGGCAACGACGACGCGATCCGCGCCGTGCAGCTCTACGCCGCCGCCGCCGCCGACGCCGTGCTCGAAGGCAAGGCCGCCGCTCCGGCGATCCCGGCGCACGACAAGGACGACTTCGTCGAACTCGACGCCGACGGCAACCCGGTCGCGAAGAAGGAATCGCGCGAGCGCGACGACCGCCGCCGTCCGTCCGGCCCGCGCAAGCCCGGCGCCGACAAGCGTCCGGCCGGCAACCGCCGCGGCCCCGCGCCGTCGCGCGACCGCGCGCCGAAGGGCGACGCGCCGAGCGCCGAGTAACCCGCAAGTTGTCATCTTCGGGCCGCATCATGCGGCCCGGCGCCGAAACCGTCGCGTCGCGACCGCAGCAGCGGAAGCCGGCGACGGCTTCGGGGCAAACTCTCCGTTGTCGTTCCGGCACCTGCCGAGTCCAGTTGCGGTTTTCACGACCACGCGCTGGGTTCCGGCCCGCATCGGAGCGACGAATCTTGTGAATCGAGCGACGCATCGCGCCGCTCCCGCATGAGGTACACCATGGAAATCACCGCATCGTTGGTCAAGGATCTGCGCGAGCGCACTGGCGCCGGCATGATGGAATGCAAGAAGGCGCTCACCGAAAACAACGGCGACATCGACGCCGCCGCCGAGTGGCTGCGCAAGCAAGGCCTCGCCAAGGCCGACAAGAAGGCCAGCCGCGTCGCCGCGGAAGGCTGCATCGTGCTCGCCCAGGACGGCGGCAAGGCCGTGCTCGTCGAAATCAACTCCGAAACCGACTTCGTCGCCAAGGACGAGAACTTCGTCAAGTTCGCCGATGAAGTGGCCAAGACCGCGCTGCGCAGCGGCGCCGCCAGCGTCGAGGCGCTCAAGGCGGAGAAGACCTCGCACGGCCCGACCGTCGAGGAAGCGCGCGCGTGGCTCGTCGCCAAGGTCGGCGAGAACGTGCAGGTGCGCCGCATGGCGCGCATCGACAGCGCCAACACCGTCGGCGCTTACGTTCACGGCAACCGCATCGGCGTGCTCGTCGAGGTCAAGGGCGGCGACGCCGACTTCGCGCGCGGCGTGGCGATGCATGTCGCCGCGATGAATCCGCCGTACAACAAGGCTGCGGACGTCCCGGTCGACTTCGTCGCCAAGGAAAAGGAAATCGAGCTGGCGAAAATGAGCGAGAAGGACAAGGCCAAGCCGGCCGAAATCCTCGAGAAGATCATCGGCGGCAAGATCGCCAAGATCGTCAACGAAAACACGCTCTACGGCCAGCCGTTCGTGCTCAACACCGACCAGACCGTCGAAGCCGCCGCCAAGGCCGCCGGCGCGGACGTGCTCGGCTTCCAGCGCCTCGCCGTCGGCGAAGGCATCGAGAAGGTCGTCGAGGACTACGCGGCGGAAGTCGCCAAGGCGATGCAGGTTTGATGCTCGTCTGAAGAAGCTCCGGCGACACCACGAAAAACCCGCGGACATCCGCGGGTTTTTTGTTGCCTGATCGGCTCCCGCATGAACGCCCGCCGCGTCACGGTTTCACGAGGGCTCGCATCACCGGTGCGCCCGACACGAACAGAAGAACGCCGAGCGGAAGGATCGATGCACCAAGCGCGATCACGCTCGCGCATGCGCATGCCGCAACGCCGAGTGGTGCATGCTCATTGACCGACGGTCGTGTCCGCGCAAATCCGAGCAAGAAGAACCCGGCGATTGCGGCATAGCCAAGCGAGCATCCGCCAAGGCCGACCACGTAGCTCCAGTCCCAGCGGTGGGACGACTTGAGCGCATCCGCCATGATCGAAGCGCCGATCGCCACACCGAACGAGGCCGCGCACAGCCCCATGAACAGCAATGCGCTCATCAGGCCGCGACATCGAAGCGCGAACTTCGGCGCGATCAGCGCAATCCACCCCAGCAACAACCCGACGATTCCGGACAGACCAAGCACACCCGGCGCGAGCAGGAAAAGCCCGAGTACAGACCATGCCAGCAACACCGCGCAAGTCATCAGTACGCAAGGCGCGAACAACAAGAACAGCCACCAGCGTCGGCACGAATAGAGATTCATCGGTGTTTTCGCGATGAAGGAGAGCTCACTGTCTGGCTCTTTCGCAGCCAACCGGCGTATCTATCGAATGACACTCTTTTCGATCTGGCAGCCAGTAAGGAACTCGTCGCCCATCGCGAAGAATTGTGAAATGCATCACAGAAATATTCCCATGCCAGCCGCGCCACGCCACCCTTGGGACATCCACCAAGGAAGAGGCGTTCATGGCTTTCGTCGAACCTCGCAACGTTTTGCATGTGGTAGCCCCGCGTCGTGTGCTCGCCGCCGCCCGTACGGCCATCGTGGTCGATGCAAGCTGCGACTTGCCACCCGAGTTCTATGACCAGCCCGGCGTGATCGTGCTCCCGATCAGCGTAACGATCGGCCCGCACCAGTACACCGACAACCATAGCCCGCAGACGACTTGGCGCTTCCACGCCGACAACTTGGGCATGCATGGCGCGAACGCCGAAACACGTCCCTATTCCGCCGAAGAAGTCCGCACTCTGTTCCTTGAACGGCTGGTGCTCGACTACGACAGCATCTTCTGCCTCACCATATCGGCCAAGCGCAGCGCGATCTACGAGAACGCAATGCGCGCCAGCGTTGCCCTTTTGCGCGACGGCCGCGAAGTGCGCCAAGCGGCCGGTCTGACGCGACCGTTCATGCTGCGCGTGGTTGATACCAAAAATCTGTTCGCGGGTCAGGGCATCCCTGCGCTTGCGCTCGCCGACATGGTCGAGCGCGGCCTGCCTCCGGCCGAAATCATGCCGCAGCTGTTCAAGGTCATCGAATCGACTTGGGGTTATTTTGTTCCCGACGACCTCTATTTCCTGCGTACGCGTGCGAAAAAGTACGGAGATCGCAGCGTCAGTTTGGTCGGTGCCTTGCTTGGCAGCACGCTCGATATCAAACCGGTCGTGCGCGCACACATGGGTATCACCGAGCCGGTAGCCAAATCGCGTGGTCGCGAAGACACCTTGCGCAAGCTGTTCCGTTTCGTCGGCGATCGCATCCGTGCTGGACTGCTCGTTCCCCATGTCAACGTCAGTTATGGCGGCGACCTCGGCGAATTGCACAACCTGCCCGGATATCTGGAGTTGGCCGACCTGTGCGACGCCAAGCAAGTCACGCTGCACGAATCGATGATGAGCATCACGGGCTGTGTCAATGTCGGTCCACGCGGCGTGGCGATTGCGTTCGCGGGACCACCGCACGAAATGAGCGGGTTCTGAGGACGCACTGCGTCTTTGTGGCACGTTTACGCCGGCGCTGCCCACGCGCCTGCCGGCGAGGAAATGACGTGCGGCCAACAGCGACGCACATCCGCGGCACACCAGCGTCAGGTAGAATCACACGGTTTGCCCGCACGAGGTGCTTCCGCATGTCTTCCACTCCGGCGTATCGACGCATCCTGCTCAAGCTCTCGGGCGAGGCGCTCATGGGCGAGGCCGACTACGGCATCGACCCGAAAGTACTGAACCGTCTCGCGCGCGAGATCATCGAAGTGCAGCGCGCCGGTGTGCAAGTCGGCGTCGTCATCGGCGGCGGCAACATCTTCCGCGGTGCGGGCCTCGCGGCGTCCGGCATGGATCGCGTCACCGGCGACCACATGGGCATGCTCGCGACCGTGATGAACGCGCTGGCGATGCAGGATGCCATCGAGAAGGCCGGCGGCTACGCGCGCACGATGTCGGCGATCAAGATCAACGAAGTCTGCGAGGATTTCATCCGCCGCCGCGCGATGCGCCATCTCGAAAAAGGCCGCATCGCGCTGTTCGCCGCCGGCACCGGCAATCCGTTCTTCACCACCGATTCCGCCGCCGCGCTGCGCGCTATCGAGATCGGCGCGAACCTGCTGCTCAAGGCGACCAAGGTCGACGGCGTCTACACCGCCGACCCGGCCAAGGATCCAAGCGCGACGCGCTACGACAAGCTCACCTACGACGAAGTGATCCAGCGCAACCTGCAGGTCATGGACACCAGCGCGATCTCGCTGTGCCGCGACAACCGCATCCCGCTGCGCATCTACGACATGTCGCGCGAAGGCGACCTCATGCGCATCATGCGCGGCGAGCCGATCGGCACGCTGGTCAGCGCGCGCTGAGCGCAGCACGCGTCGCAATTCCTGCGCCCGTCTGGCGGTCGGAACGCGCTGCTATACTTTGCGGCCGACCGCACAGCCCTGCAGGTGGCGCTTCATGCTCGATACCATCAAGAAAGACGCGCAGACGCGCATGCAGAAGAGCGTCGACTCGCTCCGCCACGAACTCACGCGCCTGCGCACGGGCCGCGCCAGCACGGCGCTGATCGAACCGCTGCGCGTGTCCTACTACGGCAGCGACACGCCGGTGTCGCAGGTCGCCACCGTCGCCATCGCCGACGCGCGTTCGATCACGATCACGCCTTACGAAAAAACCATGGTCGCCGCGGTCGAGAAGGCGATCCTCGCCTCCGATCTCGGCCTCACGCCGACCACGGTCGGCCAGGTCATCCGCATCAACCTGCCGCCGCTCACCGAAGAACGCCGCAAGGACCTGTCCAAGCACGTCGCGCACGAAGGCGAGAACGCCAAGGTCGCGATCCGCAACGTGCGCCGCGACGCGCTGCACCAGGTCAAGGAATTGCTCAAGGACAAGCAGATCAGCGAGGACGACGAGCGCCGCGCCGAGGACGAGATCCAGAAGCTCACCGACAAGTTCGTCAAGGACGTCGACGGCGTCGTCAAGGCGAAGGAAGACGAGTTGATGGCGGTGTGATTGCGGCGGCGCGGCGCGCGCCGCGCACCGCTTTTGCGCAGAATCAAACCCCGATGCCGCCGGCGCCTGCCAGACACGAGATGGATTCCGATTCGCCAGCCCGCATCCCGCGCCACATCGCGATCGTCATGGACGGCAACGGCCGCTGGGCGCAGCGCCGCTTGCTGCCGCGCAAGCTCGGCCATCGCGAAGGCCAGAAAGCCGTGCGCGCCGCAGTCGAGCATTGCCGCCAGCGCGGCGTCGAGGCGCTGACCCTGTTCGCGTTCTCCAGCGAGAACTGGAGCCGACCCGACGACGAAGTCGGCGCGCTCATGCAGTTGTTCGTGAAAGCGCTCGACAGCGAAGTCGACGACCTCGACAAGAACGGCGTGCGCCTGACCTTCGTCGGCGACCTCGACCGCTTCGACGGCGAGTTGTCCGCGCGCATGCGCGCGGCGATGGCGCGCACCGAACGCAACACGGCGCTGCGCCTCAATGTCGCCGTCAATTACGGCGGGCGTTGGGACATCGCGCAGGCCGCGCGTGCGCTCGCGGGCGCGGTCGCGCGCGGCGAGGCGAAGGTCGAGGACATCGACGAAGCCGCTCTCGGTCGACACATCTGCCTCACCGACCAGCCGCCCGTCGATCTTTTCATCCGCACCGGCGGCGAAGTGCGCGTGAGCAATTTCCTGCTTTGGCAGATCGCCTACGCGGAACTCTATTTCACCGACGCTCTGTGGCCGGATTTCGACGCCGCCGCGATCGACGCCGCGATCGACGCCTACGCGCGCCGCGAGCGCCGCTTCGGCCTGACTTCCGCGCAACTGCGCGTCGCGGGCTGAGGCGACGTGCTCAAGCAGCGCACGATCACCGCCCTCATCCTCGCGCCGCTCGCGATCGCACTCGTGCTGCTGTCGCCGACGTGGCTGTTCGCGTTCGTCATCGCTGTGTTGTTCCTCGTCGCCGCGTGGGAATGGTCGCTGCTGGCCGGCGTGCAGACCGCCGGCGCGCGCGCGGCGTTCGTCGTCTTCAGCGCGGCGCTGTTCGCGCTCGCGTGGCCGCTGCATGGCCGTGCCGAAGCGGGTTACGTGATCGGCGCGGGCGTCGTCTGGTGGCTGCTGTCGCTGGCGTGGCTGCGCAACTTCTCCTATGCCGCGGCGCCGACCACGGAAAACACCGCGATCAAGCTCGCTGCCTGCGAGCTCGCGATCGTGCCCGCATGGCTTGCGGCCATGCACCTGCACGAACAATCGCCGCACGGACGCTACTGGGTGCTGCTCGCGTTGCTGCTGGTCTGGGCGGCGGACACCGGCGCGTATTTCGCGGGCCGTCGTTTCGGCACGACCAAGCTCGCGCCGCGCATCAGCCCGAACAAGACGCGCGCCGGCATGTGGGGCGCGCTCGTCGTCTCCGGCGCGCTCGCGCTCGTCGGCGGCTGGCTGCTCGGCTGGCGCGATGGCTGGCTGGCCGGGCTGCTCGTCGTCGCGCTCGTCGCCGTGCTCGCCTCGATCGCCGGCGACCTCGTCGAAAGCCTGCTCAAGCGCCAAGCCAACGTGAAGGATTCCGGCGCGCTGTTCCCCGGCCACGGCGGCCTGCTCGACCGCGCCGACAGCATGCTCGCCGCCGTACCCGTGTTCGTCGCCGGCAAGGCGCTACTCGACCTGCTGCGCGCGTCATGAAGTCGATCGCCGTGTTGGGCGCGACCGGCTCGATCGGCGCGAGCACGCTCGACGTCGTCGCGCGCCACCCCGATCGGTTCCGCGTCGGCGCGCTCGCCGCGCACCGCAGCGCCGCTGCGCTCGCCGCGCTGTGCGCGACATTCCGTCCCGAACTCGCGGTGATCGCCGACCCAGCCTGCGAAGCCGAGCTGCGCGAACACCTGCGCGCAGCCGGCGTCGATTGCCGCGTCGAAAGCGGCGCGGATGCGCTCGTCGCAGCAGCCTCCGGCGCGCATTGCGACACCGTCGTCGCCGCGATCGTCGGCGCCGCCGGCCTCGAATCCACGCTCGCCGCCGCGCGCGCGGGCAAGCGCCTGCTGCTCGCCAACAAGGAAGCCGTGGTCATGGCCGGCGCGCTGCTCAAGGCGGCGCTGCGTGAAGGCGGCGGCAAATTGCTGCCGCTCGATTCCGAACACAACGCGGTATTCCAGTGCCTGCCGCGCGGTGCGCCGTCGCTCGACGCGGCCGGCGTGCGGCGCATCGTGCTCACGGCGTCGGGCGGGCCATTCCGCGGCCGCACGCGCGCCGAGCTCGCCGGCATCACGCCCGAACAGGCCTGCGCGCATCCGAACTGGCGCATGGGCCGCAAGATTTCGGTCGATTCGGCGACGCTGCTCAACAAGGGCCTCGAAGTCATCGAGGCGCACCACTTGTTCGATGCGCCGGTCGAGCGCATCGACGTGGTCGTGCATCCGCAGAGCCTCGTGCATTCGCTGGTCGAATACGTCGACGGCTCGCTGCTCGCCCAACTCGGCCAGCCCGACATGCGCACCGCGATCGCCTACGCGCTGGCGTGGCCCGAGCGCGTCGACGCGGGCGTGGGCCTGCTCGACCTCGCCGCCGCCGGCCGGCTCGATTTCGAGAAGCCCGACCTAGATACCTTCCGCGGCCTCGCGCTGGCCTTCGACGCGCTGCGCGCCGGCGGCAGCGCACCGATCGTGCTCAACGCGGCCAACGAGGAAGCCGTCGCCGCGTTCCTCGACGGCCGCCTGCCGTTCCTCGGCATCGCCGAGACGATCGAGCGCTGCCTCGACGCATCGCCTGCCGCGCCGGCCGGCGATCTCGCGGCGATCCTTGACGCCGATTTAACTGCGCGTCGGCAGGCGCAACGTATCATCGCCGCCCTGTCCGACCGCGCTTCCGCCCGTCCATGAGTGAATTCTTCGGCTCCGTCTGGTGGCTCATCGTCACCCTCGGACTCCTCATCACGTTCCACGAGTACGGACATTTCGTCGTCGCGCGGCGCTGCGGCGTCA
This sequence comes from Pseudomonadota bacterium, assembly GCA_029779475.1. GTDB lineage: Bacteria > Pseudomonadota > Gammaproteobacteria > Xanthomonadales > Rhodanobacteraceae > Dokdonella_A. Next base: position 2,717 of record JAKPAN010000279.1, on the reverse strand, counting down.
AGGTGCTCAAGTTCTCGGTCGGCTTCGGCCCGGCGCTGTGGAAGCGCTTCGACAAGCACGGCACCGAGTTCGCGGTATCGGCGATCCCGCTCGGCGGCTACGTGAAGATGCTCGACGAACGCGATCCGGACGTAACCATCGCGCCCGAGGACGTGCACGCCGCACACAACCGCCAGCCGGTCGGCAAGCGCATGGCGATCGCCGCCGCGGGGCCGGCGTTCAACCTCATCTTCACGCTGGCCGCGTTCTGGCTGATGTTCGTCATCGGCAAACCGGACTACCAGCCGATCATCGGGCATGTCGACGGCCTTGCCGCATCGGCGGGCCTCGAAGCCGGCGATCGCATCACGGCAGTCGACGGCAAGCCGGTGGAAAACTGGACGGACGCGGGAGACCGGCTCGTCGCGGCGGGCCTCGCGCGCCAGGATGCACAAGTCACGCTGACCACGCCCGACCATGCGACGCGCCAGCGCACGATCGCGCTGTCGCAGCTGCCGGCCGGCCTCGACCAGCAGGCGACCTACGACCGCATCGGGCTCGTCGCGCAACAGATGGCGGTGCCGCCGGTGATCGGCGACGTCTCCGCCGGCAGCGGCGCGGAACTCGCCGGACTGCGCAAGGGCGACGTCGTGGTCAGCATCGGCGGCGACAAGATCGGCGATTGGCGCGACGTACCGAAGGCGATCCGCAGCCATACGCCGCACGGCGAAACGCTGGCGATCGTCGTGCGCCGCGACGGCCATGCGATCGACCTCGACGCCAAGCCGCAGGCCAACCCGAACGCCGGCCCGGACGATGCTCCATGGCTGCTCGGCATCGGCCCGCAGCGGATCGAGCCGCACTACGACGCGACGCTGCGCTACGGCCCGGTCGCGGCCGTCGGGCAGGCGCTGTCGACGACCTGGGACCAGACCCGGCAGACGCTGTCGATGCTCGGCAAGATGCTCGTCGGACAGGCTTCGGTGAAGAACCTGTCGGGCATCATCACGATTGCCGAAGCGGCCAACGCGTCGGCGCAGCTCGGCCCGGCATGGTTCCTCAATTTCCTCGCCGTGATCTCGCTGAGCCTGTGCATCCTCAACCTGCTGCCGATTCCGATCTTGGACGGCGGCGCACTGCTGTATTACCTTATCGAACTGGCAAAAGGCAGTCCGGTCAGCGAACGCGCGCAGATCGCCGGTCAGTATGTCGGTCTGGTTCTGCTGGTCGCCCTCATGGGCCTGGCGTTCTACAACGACATCCTGCGGCACGTGTCCTGACCTGGCGGTTCGCCAGGCGATCCCGAAAAAACGAATGTCCCCGGCAACGCCCGCCGCGGACCTGCAAACGATGCCCTTACGGAAAGTGACGATGAAGCGTACCGCCGCCCTGTTTCTCCTGGCCTTTCTCGCCGCGAAGAGCGCCTGCGCGTTCGACACGTTCACGATTTCCGACATCCGCATCGACGGCCTGTCGCGCATCGCGCCCGGCACGGTGTTCACCTACCTGACGGTCGAGAAGGGCGACACGCTCACCTCCGACCGCGCCGAACAGGCGATGCGCGCGCTGTACAAGACCGGCTTCTTCAAGGACGTCTCGCTGTCGCGCCAGGGCGACATCCTCGTCGTCTCCGTCAAGGAGCGCCCGCAGATCAGCAAGATCGCGATCCGCGGCAACAAGGACATCAAGGAAGAAGACCTGCTCAAGGGCCTCAAGGGCATCGGCCTGTCCGAAGGCGAATCGTTCGACCCGCTCAAGCTCAACGAGGTGCAGGGCGAACTCGAGCATCAGTACTACAACCGCGGCAAATACAACGTCTCGGTGAAGACGAACACGGTCAACCTCGACCGCAACCGCGTCGAGATCGCGATCAACATCGCCGAAGGCAAGGCCGCCAAAATCAAGCACCTCAACATCGTCGGCAACACGACCTACAGCGACAAGAAGATCGAGAGCGATTTCGAATCGGCCACGTCGAACTGGACGTCCTGGTACAGCAAGGACGACCAGTACTCGCGCGAAAAACTCTCCGGCGACCTCGAGAAGCTCCAGTCCTACTACATGGACCGCGGCTACGCCGACTTCGACGTCAACTCCACGCAGGTCAGCATCAGCCCCGACAAGCGCAAGATGTACGTGACCGCGAGCATCAAGGAAGGCGAGGTCTACAAGGTCACCGACATCAAGCTCACCGGCACGCTCGTGCTGCGCGAGGAAGACCTGCGCAAGCTCATCCAGATCAAGCCGGGCGAAGTGTTCTCGCGCAAGAAGATCGAGCAGTCCGCCGACGCGATCACCTCGGCGCTGTCCAACATCGGCTACGCCTTCGCGGACGTCAGCCCGCTGCCGGCGATCGACAAGGACAAACGCGAGGTCGGCCTCAACTTCTTCATCAATCCCGGCAAGCGCGTCTACGTACGCCGCATCGTCTTCAAGGGCAACCAGCACACCGAAGACGAGGTCATGCGCCGCGAAATGCGCCAGCTCGAAGGCTCGTGGTATTCGCAGGCCGCGATCGACCGCTCCAAGATCCGCCTGCAGCGTCTGGGCTTCTTCAGCAAGGTCGAGATCGACACGCCCAAGGTGCCCGGCACGGACGACCAGGTCGACGTGACCGTCAACGTCGAAGAGCAGAACTCCGGCCAGTTCACTTTCGGCCTCGGCTACTCGCAGTTGCAAGGCCTGATCATCAGCGCCGGCGTCACCCAGAACAACTTCTTCGGCACCGGCGACCGCGT
>JAKPAN010000272.1 GCA_029779475.1 Pseudomonadota bacterium | reverse complement strand
GCGGTGGCCGACGGCGTGCTCGGCTTCGTCGACGTGCCCGGCCACGAACGCCTCGTGCACACGATGCTGGCCGGCGCTGGCGGCATCGATTTCGCGCTGCTCGTCGTCGCGGCCGATGACGGCGTCATGCCGCAGACGCGCGAGCATCTCGCCATCCTCGACCTGCTCGGCATCGCCGAAGGCGCGATCGCGTTGACGAAGGTCGACCGCGTCGATGGCGCGCGCGTCGGCGAAGTGCGCGCGCAGGTCGCTGCGCTGCTCGCGTCCACGCCACTGCGCCATGCGCCCGTGTTCGAAGTCGCCGCCACGCGCGACGGCGACGTTGGCGTCGCGGTATTGCGCGAACATCTCGAAGCGGCTGCTCGCTCGCGCTTGCGCCGCGACGACGGCGGTTTGTTCCGCCTCGCCGTCGACCGCGTCTTCACGCTCGCGGGCCACGGCACGGTCGTCACCGGCACCGTGCACGCGGGCAGGGTCATCGTTGACGACGAACTCGTCGTCATGCCGTCCGGGCGGCGCGTGCGCATCCGCGGCATCCACGCACAGAACCGGCCATCGCCGTTGGGATGCGTGGGCCAGCGTTGCGCGCTCAATCTCGCCGGCATCGAAAAGGATGCCATCGCGCGCGGCGATTGGATCGCCGATCCGCGTGCGCTCGCGCCGACGACGCGCATCGACGTGCGCTTGCGCCTGCTCGACGACGCGCGCGTGAAGCTTTCGGACTGGACGCCGCTGCACGTCCATCTCGGCACCGCGCATCGGCTTGCGCATGCGGTTCGCCTCGACGCGCCGGACGACGCGATCTCCCATGGTTCGCTGCGCGTGCAGCTGGTCTTTGATGCGCCGATCGCGGCGAGTGCGGGCGATCGTTTCGTCGTGCGCGATGCGCAGGCCGTGCGCACCATCGGCGGTGGCGTCGTACTCGATCCGCAGGCGCCCGCGCGACGCCGGCGCAGCACCGCGCGCACGGCATGGCTTGACGCGATCGAACGCCTGCTCGCCGGCGACGGTATCGGTGCATTATTGGCGCAGGCCGCGCATGGCATTTCGACTGACGCGCTCGCGCGCCTGACTGGGCGCGCGTTCGATGCCTCGGCATTGCCGGTCGATGCGCGGCGGGTCGAAACGGGGCAGGGCGCTTTCGTGTTCGATGCTGGCCGCTGGAATGTGTTGCGCGAACGTGCGCTGGCGGCGCTCGGCAATGTCCACGCGATATCGCCCGACGAGCCCGGCATCGACAAGGGACGGCTGCGTCGCATCGCGGCGGCGGAGTTGCCCATCCCGATTTGGCAAGCCGCCGTCGACGACTGGATCGCCGACGGCGCCATGCGGCGCAGCGGCCCGTGGTTGCATCTACCCGGCCACGCCGTGCGCATGAGCGAGCGCGAGGCGGCGTTAGCGGAAAAGCTCGTGCCTCGCGTCGCGGAAGGCCATTTCGATCCGCCGTGGGTGCGCGATCTCGCGTCTGCGCTGCATGCGCCGGAAGACGAGGTGCGCGCGACGCTGCGCAAGCTCGACGCGCAGGGGCGCGTGCATCAGGTCGTGCGCGACTTGTTCTACGACGACGCCCGTCTGCGCGATCTCGCGCGTATCGTGCGCGAGATCGCGCAGCGCGATGGCAAGGTCGAGGCCGCCGCGTTCCGAGACGCGATCGACATCGGCCGCAAGCGCGCGATCCAGATCCTCGAATTCTTCGATCGCGCCGGCCACACGCGTCGCGTGCGCGACGCGCGCATCGTGCGCGCGGACAGCGGTTGGTCGTAATGCGCCTGCCGATTGTCGCCGCGCCGGCGATCGGGCTATCGTTGCCGACGAGGAAGGCATGCGCATCCGGTGGTGCGGCCGGGCTTCAAACCCGGTTGGGGACGTCAGCCGTTCCCAGGTAGGTTCGACTCCTGCTGCCTTCCGCCAGTTGTTTTTGCGATCGATCCGTGATCGCTGCATCGACGATACGGTCAGCGGTTTATCGCAATTGGAGCCCTGAAGTCCAAAGCGGCTATTCATGGCCGCACTTTTCAAATGCAGCACGCTTCGATGACCGGCATGAACCCAACCGACAATGTCACGCCGCGCTTGACCTCGCTCTCTCACGGCGGCGGTTGCGGCTGCAAGATCGCACCGGGCGTGCTCGAGGATTTGCTGCGCGAGTTGCCGCAATCGACGCCGTTCGCCGATCTGCTCGTCGGTCGCGAGACGTCCGACGACGCGGCCGTGTATCGCATCAACGACGAGCAGGCGATCGTCGCGACGACGGATTTCTTCATGCCGATCGTCGACGACCCGTACGATTTCGGCCGCATCGCCGCGACCAACGCCCTGTCCGACGTCTACGCGATGGGTGGCCGTCCGCTGTTCGCGCTGGCCATCGTCGGCATGCCGCTGAAGTCGCTGGCGCCGCAGACGATCCGCGACATCCTGCGTGGCGGCGAGTCGGTGTGTGCGGACGCGGGCATCGCGATCGCGGGCGGGCATAGCATCGATTCGGTCGAGCCGATCTACGGGCTCGCCGCGATCGGCCTCGTCGATCCGCGACGCATGAAACGCAACAGCGGGGCGCAAGCGGGCGACGTGCTCGTGCTCGGCAAGCCGCTCGGCGTCGGCATCCATTCCGCGGCGCTCAGGAAGGATGCGTTGGATGCGGACGGTTATCGCGACATGATCGCGGTGACGACGCGCCTCAACGACGTCGGCCCTGCGCTTGCCGCGCTCGATGGCGTGCATGCGCTCACCGACGTGACCGGTTTCGGCCTGCTCGGGCACCTGATCGAAATGTGCCGCGGCTCGGGCTTGCGTGCGAGCGTGCATTGGCGCGATGTGCCGCTGATGGAGGCGACGGTGGATCTCGCGCGTCGAGGGTTCGTCACCGGCGCATCGCAACGCAACGCGCAGTCGTTCGAGGGCAAGGTCACGTTCGAGTCATCGGCCGACGCGCTCGCATCGGCGATCGCGTTCGACCCGCAGACTTCCGGCGGCTTGCTCGTCGCCTGCGCGCACGACGCCGTCGGCGACGTGTTGCGCGTGTTCCACGACGCGGGTTTCGACGCCGCCGCCGCGATCGGCGGATTCGCGGCGGGCGAGGCGGGCGTCGTCGTCGCCTGAAGTCGGATCAGCGCGGATCGTCGACCGGCAGCAGCGTGGTCGCGTCGCGCTTGCGGCGTTCCTGTTCGATCATCGTGCCGTGGACGAGGAAGTAGACGTTCTCGGCGATGTTCGTCGCGTGGTCGCCGATGCGCTCGAGGTTCTTCGCCATGAACAGCAGGTGCGTGCACGGCGTGATGTTGCGCGGGTCTTCCATCATGTAGGTGAGCAGTTCGCGGAACAGGCCGGTGTACTGCTCGTCGAGTTCCTCGTCGTTGGCCCAGGCGTCGAGCGCCTTGTCGGCGTCGCCGTCGCGGTAGGCTTCGAGCACCTGTTCGACGAGGTTGCGCGCGAGATCGGCCAGACGCGGCAGCGCGGCGACGAGTTGCACGGGCGCGGACTGGTTGAGCACGAGCGAGCGCTTGGCGACGTTCGCCGCGTAGTCGCCGATGCGTTCGATGTCGGTGGCGATGCGCAGGCCGGCGAGCACTTCGCGCAGGTCGCGCGCCATCGGCTGGCGCAGCGCGAGCAGGCGGATGACGCCTTGGCTGATTTCGTGTTCGAGCGCGTCGATGCGCGTGTCGTCGTTGATGACGCGCATTGCAGCGTCGCTGTCGCGCTCGACGACGGCGTCGATGGCGGCGTCGAGCTGGATGAGGGCGAGCTCGCCCATGCGTTGCAGCTCGAGCGTGAGGCGGGCGAGTTCGGTGTCGAAACTCTTGACGATGTGTTCGGAGCCGGTGGCGTTGCTCATGGGGAACCTTCGATGGTCGCGATGACGGTGCGCGTCAGCCGAAGCGGCCGGTGATGTAGTCCTCGGTCTGCTTTTTCGCCGGCTTGGTGAACAGCGTTTCGGTGTCGCCGAATTCGACGAGTTCGCCGAGGTACATGAACGCGGTGAAGTCCGAGCAGCGCGCGGCCTGTTGCATGTTGTGGGTGACGATGGCGATGGTGAAGTGATCTTTCAGCTCGGCGACGAGCTGTTCGATCTTGCCGGTCGCGATCGGGTCGAGCGCGGAGGTCGGTTCGTCGAGCAGGATCACTTCCGGGCGCAGCGCGATCGCGCGCGCAATGCACAGGCGCTGCTGCTGGCCGCCGGAGAGGCCGAGCGCGCTTTGCTTGAGCTTGTCCTTGACCTCGTTCCACAGCGCGCCCTGGGTCAGCGCCTGTTCGACGCGCACGTCCATCTCGCTCTTCGACAGTTTTTCGTGGTGGCGAATGCCGTAGGCGATGTTGTCGTAGATCGACATCGGGAACGGCACCGGCTTCTGGAACACCATGCCGACCTTCGAGCGCAGGCGATTGAGCGAGTAGCCGGGGTCGAGGATGTTCTCGCCGTCGAGCAGCACTTCGCCCTTCGCCTCGAGCTTGGGGTAGATCGAGTAGATGCGGTTGAACACGCGCAACAGCGTCGACTTGCCGCAGCCGGATGGGCCGATCAGAGCGGTGACGCGCTTCTCGGCGATCTCGAAGTTCACGTTCTTGAGCGCGTGGAAGCCGTTGTAGAAGAAATCGAGGCCGCGCGCGGCCATCTTCGGCGCGGACTTGGCGGCGGCGTGGGCGCCAGCGGCAGTCGGTGCGATGGCGGAAACGGTGGCGAATTGGGCGTCAGTCATGGCTGGCCTTGTTGCGAAGCAGGATCGCGCGGGAAAGGAGACTCATGAGCAGCACGAACACGGTGACCACGAACGCGCCGGCCCAGGCCAATGCATGCCACGAGTCGTAGGGGCTCATCGCATACTGGAAGATGACGACCGGCACGCTCGCCATCGGCTGCGACATGTCCGCCGTCCAGTACTGGTTGTTGAGCGCAGTGAACAGCAGCGGCGCGGTTTCGCCGCTGATGCGCGCGAGCGCGAGCAGGATGCCGGTGACGATGCCGGGCAGCGCCGAGCGGTACAGCACCTGCAGCGTGACCTTCCATTGCGGCACGCCGAGCGAGAGCGCGGCTTCACGCATCTGGCCCGGCACGAGCTGGAGCATCTCGTCGGTGGTGCGCACGACGACGGGCAGCACGATCAGCGCGAGCGCGAGCGAACCAGCCCAGCCGGAGAAGTGTCCCGTCGTGTGCACGACGAGCGTGTAGACGAACAGGCCGAGCACGATCGAGGGCGCCGACAGCAGGATGTCGTTGACGAAGCGGATCGCTTCGCCGATCGGCTTCTTGCGCGCGAATTCGGCGAGATAGGTGCCGGCCGCGATGCCGATCGGCGCGCCGATGAGGATCGCGACCACGCTCATGACGAGGCTGCCGAACAGCGCGTTGGCGAGGCCGCCGTCGGAACCCGGCGGCGGCGTCATCTGCGTGAACAGGCCCGGCTTCATCGCGGAGATGCCGGTGCGCAGCGTCGTCCACAAAATCCAGACGAGCCAGAACAGGCCGAACAGCGCGGCGGCGCCGGAAAGGGACAGCGCGATCGCGTTCTTGATGCGGCGATTGCGGTACAGCTTTTCCGAGGTTGTGCTCATTTTTCGCCCTCCGCGCGCGCCATGCGGCGCAGCATCCACTTCGCGCCGGCAAGCACGAAGAACGTCACGACGAAGAGCAGGAAGCCGAGCGCGATCAGCGAGGAACGGTAGATGTCCGAATCGGCTTCGGTGAATTCGTTGGCGATCGTCGCCGCGATCGAGTTACCCGGCATGAGCAGTGATGCGGTGAGCTGGTGCGCGTTGCCGAGCACGAAGGTCACCGCCATCGTCTCGCCGAGCGCGCTGCCGAGGCCGAGGAAGACGCCGCCGATCACTGCCGAGCGCGTGTAGGGCAGGACGATGTCCCAGACGACTTCCGTCGTCGTCGAACCGAGCGCGTAGGCCGATTCCTTGAGGCGCATCGGCACGGTCAGGAACACTTCGCGCATGACCGAGGAAATGAAGGGAATCACCATGATCGCGAGCACGATGCCCGCGGTGAGCATGCCGATGCCGAGCGGCGGCCCGGTGAACAGCGCGCCGAGGCCGGGAATCTTGCCGAGATGATCGTTGAGCCACGGCGTCACGTATTCGCCCATGACCGGCACGAACACGAACAGGCCCCACATGCCGTAGATGATCGAGGGAATGCCGGCGAGCAGTTCGATCGCCGCGGCGACCGGACCGCGCAACCAGTTCGGCGCGACTTCGGTGAGGAACAGCGCGATGCCGAAGCTGACCGGCACCGCGATCAGCATCGCAATCAGTGCGGTGACCAGCGTGCCGTAGATCGGCACCAGTGCGCCGAACTTGTGGTTGACCGCGTCCCAATCAGTCGAGGTGAGAAAGCCGAAGCCGAACGTGCTGAAGGCTTCGCGGCCGCCCCAGAGCATCGACAACGCGGCGCCGAGCAGGGCGAGCAGGACGAACAAGCCGGCCGAGGCGACGATCCAGCGGAACAAACCGTCGGCGCGCGCATCGCGCGTGTTGCGGCGCTGCGCGGGTGAGTCAATCGTGGCGTTGGACAGTGCGCTGGAAGAAGCGGCCATGAGCGTTCGTCGTCAGGAAAGCGTGGCTAGGAAGCCGTGCGGGGACGGTGCCGGCGGAGACGTTGATCCGTCGGCGAGCCATCCCCGTACGCGCATTCGTTGCGTGTTGCTCAGAGCTTGATTTCGGTCTTCCAGTACGACTCGATCTGGTCGACGAGGCCCTTCGGCAGCGGCACGTAGTCCAGTTCTTCGGCCTGCTTGCCGCCTTCCGCCCACGCCCAGGTGAAGAAGTCGAGCGCGGACTGGGTCGCTGCGCCGTTCTTCGGCTGCTTGTAGACGAGGATGAAGTTCGTCGCCGTGATCGGCCAGGAGTTCTCGCCCGGCGCGTTGGTGATGACGAGATAGAAGTCCTTCGCGTTCTTCCAGTCGGCGCTGGCGGCCGCGGCCTGGAAGCTGTCGGCGCTTGGCTGCACGAACTTGCCGGCCGAGTTCTGCACGGACGTATAGGCCATCTTGTTCTGCAGCGCGTAGGCGAGTTCGACGTAGCCGATCGAGCCCTTGATCTGCTTCACGTAGGCGGCGACGCCTTCGTTGCCCTTGCCGCCGACGCCGACCGGCCACTGCACCGAGGTGCCTTCGCCGACCTTCGACTTCCACTCCGGCGACACCTTCGACAGGTAGTTGACGAAGTTGAACGTGGTGCCCGAACCGTCCGAACGATGCACGACCGTGATCGCCGCGTCGGAGAGCTTGAGATCGCCGTTGATCTGCGCGATCGCCGGATCGTTCCACTTGGTGATCTTGCCCTGGAAGATGTCGGCGAGCAGCGGGCCGGTCAGCTTGAGCTTGCCGGGGTCGACACCTTCGACGTTGACCACCGGCACCACGCCGCCGATCACCGACGGGAACTGGGCGAGGCCCGCGTCGTGCAGTTCGGCCGGCGTCAGCGGCTTGTCGGACGAGCCGAACGTCACCGTGCCGGCCTTGATCTGGGCGATGCCGCCGCCCGAGCCGATCGACTGGTAATTGATCTTGTTGCCGGTCTTGTTGTTGTAGCTGTCCGACCACTTGGAGAGGATCGGATAGATGAAGGTCGCGCCGGCGCCCGTGATGTCGGCGGCCTGTGCCGACGTCGCGCCGATGAAGGCGGCGAGGCCAGCGACTGCAAGGCGAGTCTGGATCGACTGGTACACGTGGGAACTCCTCTACTGGAAAGCGCCGGCCTCATGGCCGATGGCGTGCTTTGTAGAGGGGCGAATTTGCAGAAACGTGATGGTTTTGTTGCATAAAGATGTCAGTCGTCGAGACGAGCGGTCGATCTTTTCCTAAACTATTGAATAATCAACAAGATGAGGAAATTTCCTGCCGGGCGAATTATGACGGAATATCGTCATGAACCGCCGATCGCGTCCGGTCCATCGCCCGTGATTTTCTCGTAGCGGCCTTTTTCGACGCGGCGGTATTGGCTGAAACCATGCTTGGCCACGTGCGATTCGCGCAGCACGTGAGCCTGTCCGTCGATCACCGCCGGTGCGCCGATGACGCGCCTGAGCGCGCCGCCGCAAGCCGGGCACGCCGTCAGTGCCGGTTCGTGCAACGACTGCATGCGCTCGAAGCCGTAGCAGCACAACGCGCAGCCAGGGCCTTCGAGCGGGGCGTATTCGTGGATCGGCATGGCGGGAAGGTGCGTTCGCGCCGCAGCGGGTTCAAGCGCCGCGGCGCGGAGAAAGCGTCACTTGCGCGTGACGGTCAGCTCGTAGGTCGACGATTCGCCCTTGTCGACCGCTGACTGGGTCAGGAAGACGTGCACGACGTAGGTGCCGTCGACGGTCGGATGAATCGACCACTTCTTGCGGCCTTCGCCTTCGACCTGCGGCGCGCCGGGGCGATAGATGTACGCGTAGGTGGTGCCTGGCTTGTCTTCGAGCGAGACCTCCAGCGTCTGGCCGGCCTTCATCGGCACGGCATAGTCGTGCGAGAAGTTCTTCGTACCCTTGAACGCGCCCTTGGTCTTGGCGACCGCGTCGTCCTTGTCGAACTTGAGCGCGTCGGGCGCCTTGGCGGCGGGTTCGGCTTTCGCGATCTTCGCGGCTGGAGCCGCCGCGTGGGCGACGCCGGCAGCGAGGAGGGCGGCGAAGCCGATCGCCGGAACAGCAATGCGGAAACGGAACGTGGACATGGTCGCCTCGGCGTCGTGGACAAAGCGCGATTGTGGCGCGCGCGTGCGGCGCGGTCGAGTGCGCGCGAGCGTTTCAGATCGGCATCGCGCCGGCGCGGGTTTCGAGGCTGCGCCAACGGTTGACGACGTCGCAGAACAATTCCGCCGTTCGCTCGGAATCGTAGACGGCCGAATGCGCCTCGCGCGCGTCCCAGCTTCGCCCCGACGCTTCGACCGCGCGGCTGAGCACGGTCTGGCCGTAGGCGAGGCCGCCCAGCGTCACCGTGTCGAAGCAGCTGAACGGATGGAACGGACTGCGCTTGTGGTCGGTGCGGCGGATCGCCGCATTGAGGAAGCCGAGATCGAACGCCGCGTTGTGGCCGACGAGGATCGCGCGCTGGCATTCGGCCGCCTTCGCCGCTGCGCGCACCGGTTTGAAAATGAAGTCGAGTGCTTCCTTCTCGGGCAGCGCGAAGCGCAGCGGATGCGTCGGGTCGATGCCGGTGACTTCCAGCGAGCGTGGATCGAGCAACGAACCGGGAAACGCCTCGACGTGCGTCGACACGGCAGGATCGGGATGCAGCCAGCCGTCCTCGTCCATGCGCACGGTGACGGCTGCGATTTCCAGCAAGGCATGGCGCTCGCTGTCGAAACCGCCGGTTTCCACGTCGACGATCACCGGCAGGAAACCACGAAAGCGCTGGGCCATGCGCAGCGCGGAAGAAGACACGTTCATGGCGCGAGCATAGCAAGCCGGCTGGAAACGGCGCGCATGAAACTGCGATGCCACACTGGCCAAAAACGCTTGACCCTCACGCAACGTCAGGCCGCAGCATGGCTTTGCAACGCACTGGAACCGAACGATGAAACGCTACACCGTCAGCCAGATCGCCCGCCGCACCGGCATCGATCCGGCGCTGATGGCGTACGCCGGCCGCGCGGTCGCGCTGCTGTCCGACTGAGCCGCGTGCCGCCTGCATTCTGTAAAGATTCATCGATATAGGACGCGGCGCCCGCGCGGGTGCCGCGTTGGCGCTTGCGAGCGATGCGACGCGCGGAGTAGCTTGTGCGCGCCCGGATTCGCCGGTGCTTGACGAGGAATTCCCGATGCTCTGGCAGAAAGGTCGCGCCAGCGACAACGTGGTCGAGGACACCGGCGGCGGTGGCGGTGGCGGGGGCGGCGGCTTCGGCGGCGGGCGCGGACTCGGGCTGGGCGGCATCATCGTCGTCGTCATCGTCGGCCTGCTGTTCGGCAAGGATCCAGGCCAGATCCTGCAATTGCTCGGCTCGATGTCGGGCGGCGACGACGGCGGCTCCGCGCAGCAGCAAGTCACCGCGCCGGCCAACGACGAGCAGACGCTGTTCGTGCGCAAGATCCTCGGCAGCACCGAAGACGTCTGGAGCCAGATGTTCCAGGGCCAGCGTTACCCGGCGCCGCGCCTCGTGCTGTTCCACGGCGCGACGAGTTCGGCGTGCGGCGCGGCGTCGTCCGCGATGGGGCCGTTCTATTGCCCCGGCGATCGTCAGGTCTATCTCGACCTCGATTTCTTCCAGGAGATGCAGCAGCGCTTCCACGCCGCGGGTGACTTCGCGCGTGCCTACGTGATCGCGCACGAAGTCGGCCACCACGTGCAGAACCTGCTTGGCATCATGGACAAGGTGGATCAAGCCGCGCAGAACGGCACGCCGATGCAAGGCGCCGATGGCCTCTCGGTGCGGCAGGAACTCCAG
>JAKPAN010000266.1 GCA_029779475.1 Pseudomonadota bacterium | reverse complement strand
GATCGTGAAGTCGGCCGTACCGCCGACCGGCAGCGTGTTGCCGCTGCCGTCCTGCACCGCGACGGCGATCGTGCCGAGCTGGCCGCCCTGCACGAGGTTGGCCGGCTGCGTCGTGAAGACCAGGACGTTGGCGGCGAAGGTCGCGGTCACGGCGAGGCTCGCCGTCACGTTCGTGTCGGTGCGCGGGTTCGCGGTCGAACCGTCGCTCCACTGCACGAAGTGGTAATCCGTGGCCGTGACCAGCGTGCCATTCACATCGGCGGTATCGGCCAGCGTGTAGGTGTTCGACGCGCAGGTCACCGGGAGGATCGGGAAGCGAATGCACGTATCGGCTGCCCGATCGACGAGGGTTACAACCGCCGCGACAAATCGAACATGCGCAGCCCCGCGAGCACGTCGTCGAGCCCCCGCGAAAAAGCGATCGCCTGGAAGCGTTCGCCCATCTCGCCGGGCAGCGTCAGGCGTTTCACCTCGGCCGTGCGACGCACGCGCTCGACCTCGTCGTCCGCTTGCGCGAGATCGAGCAGGCCGCTGGCGAGCAGGAACTGCCCTTGCGGCGCGTAACCGACGAATTCGAAACCCGCGCCGACGCCGCTTTCCGCGAGCGCGGTGAAATCGACGAAGGCGGTGATGTCGGTGAGCCCCGGCCAATGCAGCGGATCGGCATGCGCGCGATGCCGGTAGTGGCAAACGAGCGTGCCGTCGCGACGTTCGGGTAGATAAAATTCCGCGCGCGGATAGCCGTAGTCGACGAACAACATCGCGCCGCGTTCGAGCGTCGCCGCGATCGCCTGCAGCCAGTACGGCAATTGCGGCAGGATTTCCGAACGATAGCCGTCCTCGAACGTGCGGCCGAGCGCGCGTTCGACGTGACGCACTGCGCCGGCGACGAGCGCATCGGCGGGACGATCGACGCGCACGAAGTGTTCGCCATCGACGTCGACGTGTTCTTCGAACACTTCGCCCTCGCGCAGCGTGAAGCGCGTCGTCGGCAGCGCATCGACGACTTCATTCGCGAACAGCACGCCTCGCCACGGCTGTTCCGGCGGACGGTCGAGCCACGCCACGCGCGCCGCGACGTCTTGCGGCAGCTCACGCACGATGCGCTCGCGCTGGCGCGCGCGCAGGTCGGCGCTCGGTTCGAGGATCAGATAGCGATTCGGCAACGCGCCGAGCGCAGCGAATTCGCGCAGCGCATCGACCGCGAACGCGCCGCTGCCGCCGCCGAGTTCGAGGAAGTCCGTGTCGTCGCCAAGTTCGCGCAGGCTCGGCGCGAACGCGCCTGCGAGCGTGCGCGCATACAGCGCGCCGAGTTCGGGCGCGGTGACGAAATCGCCTGCCGCGCCGAATTTCGCGCGGCCCGCGCTGTAGTAGCCGAGTCCGGGCGCGTACAGGCACAGCATCATGTAGCGCGAAAACGGCATCGGGCCGTTCGCGGCGATCTCGTTGCGGATCAGCGCGGCGAGTTCGCGCGAATGCGCGCGTTCGTCGGCATCGGGTTCGGGCAGCGTCGTGGGCACGTGGAAGCGCTCGATTTCTGCGACACTCGGCCGAGTGCCATTGCGGCCAGCATACCTGCGGAGGCGGACAGCGATGCAACACGATTCCGCGCGACCCGTCGCGCTGATCACCGGCGCGGCGCGGCGCATCGGCGCCGTCATCGCGCGCACGCTGCACGCGGCCGGCTACGACCTCGCCCTGCACTGCCGCTCCTCGTACGCGGAACTGGAAAGCCTCGTCGCCGAACTGGAAATCAACCGCCGCGACAGCACGATCGCGCTGCAGGCCGAACTCGGCGACACCGACAGCCTGACCGATCTCGTCGACACCGCGCTGGCGCGATTCAACCGGCTGGACGCGCTCGTCAACAATGCGTCTCTGTTCTTCGCCACGCCGCTGGAAACCGCGAGCGTCGCGCAATGGGACGAACTGCTCGCCGTGAACGCCCGCGCGCCGTTCTTCCTCGCCCGCGCCGCCGCGCCTGCGTTGCGCGAGTCGCGCGGCGCGATCGTCAACGTCACCGACGTCTACGCCGAACGCCCGCTCGCCAACCACGCGATCTACGACATCAGCAAAGCGGCGCTCGCGATGGCGACCAAAGCGCTCGCCGTCGAACTCGCGCCCGACGTGCGCGTGAATGCCGTCGCGCCCGGCAACGTGTTGTGGTCGACCAATCCGATCAAAGCGGAAACGCAGGACACGCTAGAACAGCGCACCACGCTGCGCCGCCAGGGCAACCCGCAGGACATCGCGACCGCCGTGCTGTTCCTGCTGCGCGATGCGACGTATTGCAGCGGGGCGATTTTGCCGGTGGATGGCGGGCGGTTGTTGCATATCTGATCCACACGACGGACAAGAATCCTCCACTCGCCGCGCCGGGCATGCGCTCGAGATGAAGCAAGTGAACCTTACCCCGTTTTTTACCCCGTTTTTTCAGGAGAACTGAGATGAAGCAACTAGTAGCCACTACATTGCTCGCGTGCTTCGGTATCGCCACTTGCAATGCTGCCGAGTACTTGGGAAATGACGTTGACGGCGATTCTTACAGCTGTACAGTATTCTCTTACTCGACAAGCAACTACTACTATCTAACTTGTGAATTCTTTGGTGACGAGGTAATTCTCTACTTTCCAAATGGTGGACACATAAGTGTCACTATGGATTCTGAAGAGATTGACGATCCAAGCTCAATCAGCGCATTTGACTACAAAAAAGGTACTTACTGGGACTTAGACGTCGACATGTAAGGAAAACGGGACGGAAAATGAAAACGGAGTCACCATTTCGCCGCTCCCGTCAATAGGCCGCAACGGGCCCGTTCCGCGACGAAGTGCGGATCGGGATGGGTGATGTCGCGATCGAAGAAGCCGACGCCTGGTGTTGGACGTGGATGCGGGGATGAACCCGTCCAGTCACCGTTCTGGATCAAGGCGCTGGTGCGCCCGTGAGCTTGTACTCCCAAACACTCGTCGGTTGCCATCGATCCGTCCATGTGTCCGCGGTGGCGGCGCACAGATGCCTGATCTCGCGTGAGCGGAGCAACCCTGCGTGGCTCGGTCGATGGACGGTTTCATCGAACACGACGCCGATGGCGACGGCTATTCAGAGTGCTGGCTCGCAGCCAACCCCGTTTCGAGCTCGTCGCCACCGG
>JAKPAN010000260.1 GCA_029779475.1 Pseudomonadota bacterium | reverse complement strand
CTGAACTCGAGGCACGGCTCGCGACGCTGACGCTGCAACCCTGCGCCGCGACCTCGCCGCAAAGCGTCGGCTGGGTCCCGCCTTGCGCGAGCGGCGCGCTGATCCATGTCGTCAACCGCTGCTGGATGCTGGCGTTCGGTGTCGAGCAGAAGCTCCTGCCTGCCGCCGTCGTCAAGGACGCTGCGCGCGCGCGCGCGCTCGAAATCGAAGAGAATCAGGGCCGGCGCGTCGGTCGCAAGGAGCTGCGCGAATTGCGCGAAGCGATGGCGCTCGAACTCCTGCCTCGCGCATTCATCTGCCGGCGAACGACTTTCGGCTGGATCGACCCGGTGAACGGCTGGCTCGTCATCGACGCCGCGTCTCCCGCAAGCGGCGAGCAGTTCCTCGAGCATTTGCGCAAAGCCGCCGGCACGCTCGAAGTCACGCTGCTCAAACTGCACGAGTCGCCGTCCGCGGCGATGACGCGATGGGTCGCCGACGGCGAGGCGGCGAAAGGCTTCACGCTCGACCAGGACCTCGAACTGCGCGCCGCGGAAAACGCGGCGATCCGCTACGTCAAGCACACGCTCGAGGGCGACGAGATTCGCCAGCATATCGCCGACGGAAAGGTCGTCACCCGCCTCGCGCTGACCTGGAACGACCGCATTTCCTTCCTCTTCAACGAGAAGATGCAGATCAAGCGCGTCGCCTTCCTCGACATCCTCAAGGAAGCTGCCGACGGCCAGGCCGAGAACGAGGACGAGCGCTTCGATCTCGATTTCACGCTGATGGCAGGCGAAGTCGCCCGCCTCCTCGCCGACCTCGTCGCCGCGCTCGGCGGCGAAGTGAAGGCGAGCAGCAGCGAAGCGGTTCGCGCGTTCTAGCGTCGGTGCCGTGAAGTCCGCAAAGCCGGAAAGTCGTGAAATCGCCGAAACTGCGGACGAGGTCAGCGCGAAGGCCGCGCTCGTGCCCTGGCATCTCTATCTGATCGAATGCGTCGATGGCAGCATTTACACGGGCATCGCGATCGACGTCGCCGCGCGATACGCCGCGCATGCCGCTGGCAAGGGTGCGCGCTATACGCGCTCGCACCCGCCGCTGCGACTGATCGCGAGTCTGCCCTACCCCGACCGCTCGAGCGCCCTGCAGGCCGAATACCGCGTCAAGCAGTTGCGCCCGGCCGCCAAGCGCGCGTTCGCGCAGCAACTCGCCTTGCCGGTTGAGCCGGGCCCGGCCTGAGGCTTGCGCTCGACCTATTCGAAAAGCGCGGGCTGCAGCGGCGCGAGATTCTCGCGCTTGACCGTGAACCGCACCGGCGAGCCACTGCGGCCGATCGC
>JAKPAN010000249.1 GCA_029779475.1 Pseudomonadota bacterium | reverse complement strand
TCGATCGTCGACTTTCCGCCGAGCTCTCCGGCCTCGTTGCGCGCGTTGCCGCGCTCGAACGCGGGAAATTGCTCGAGCAATCGCGCCGCGAAACCGGCATCGAGGAAGTCGTCGATGACGAGGTGGCGGAACGGTTCGCGCCGTGCGAAAGCGACGGCAAGCGCATCCGTGCGCGCGAGGACGGATGGATTGATGCAGCGGGAAAGGTCGGCGGAAATCATCGCGCAATCATGCCATGCGGGCACGCTTGAACGCGTTCGCTTCTCGGGCAGGCATCTTGTCGGCGCCGACATCCATGGCGAATATTCCTGAAGCGGGGCTGCTCTGATCGCGGTCGGGGCGAATAATTCCCGCGACTGGTTTCAGCGCACTGTGACGGGTATCGCCTTTTGCTTCGCCGCGGCATCCAACATCGGTTCCAGTTGCGGTTCCAGCCACGCATCCAAGCGCGCGCGGCCGGCGGCGTTCTGGTGGTAGAAGTCGAAGAAATCGCTGCATTCTTCCGCGTCGCGGGAAAACAGGTTGGTCGCGTCGAGGACGCGGATGCGGCCTTCGTCGGCGAGCGGTTGCAGCACGTGCAGCGCCCATTCGTGCTGGCTCTTGCCGAGCACGTCGCGCGTCCACAGCGTCGGCACGGGCATGAGCACGATCACGGGCGGCTCGCGCCACGCGATCTCGCGCAGTTGCGTGCGCACGAGGTCGCGCGCCTGCGCGAGCGGTGCCGGAATGTCGCCGCCGCGCAGCATGGCGTCGTAGTCCGGCCGCGATTTCGCCATGCCGCGCAGTTCGACGCATTGGCGGCGCAGGCCGGCGTTGGCGTCGTCGGTCGTCGCCTCGATCGCGTCGCACGCGGACAGGCTGGCGAGGCCCGACGTGCACATGTCGCCTTTCGATTCCGGGTTTTCGAACAACGTCCGTTGCGGCGTGACGTTTTGGCGGAACCAGCGGATCGACTCGCGGCGTTTGGACGGGTTTCGCAGGTATTCGCGCAGGTCGCTGCGCCATTCCGCCATCGACGAATAGACGCCCCACGTCGACAGGTCATGGATGTCGAACGGCACGTGCTCGGCGATCCACGGCGTGTCGGCGAGTGTGCGGAACGGCTGCACGATGCCGAGTTCGTATGCGCCATTGCCGGGATTGGAGAAATCCTGGATCGCCACGCCGATGACGCCGCCGCGGATCTCGGGATGCTCGCGCGCGAGCCAGCGCGTGAGCACGCCGAGCGTCATCCAGTGCGTGCCCGGCATGCTGAGGTTGGCGTCGACGAGGCCGCGCTCGCGCGCGCGCGCGGCCCACGCGGCGTGGTCGATGCCGTATTCGGGGCGCGAGCTGCCGAGCGTGACGAAGTCGATGTGCTTCGCGACGGGATCGCCCAATGCATTCTTCAGGCGCACGCTCGTGCCGGCGTGGCTCTCGGGCTGCGCGTGGCGTTCCCACAGTTGCGTGTGGAACAGCGACTCGATCGCGAGCAGCAGCGCGAACGGCGCGAGCAGGATCAAGGCGATGCGCG
Organism: Pseudomonadota bacterium; assembly: GCA_029779475.1. Classification (GTDB taxonomy): domain Bacteria; phylum Pseudomonadota; class Gammaproteobacteria; order Xanthomonadales; family Rhodanobacteraceae; genus Dokdonella_A. Next base: position 10,684 of record JAKPAN010000249.1, on the reverse strand, counting down.
TGCGGGTCGGACGCATGTCAGAACTGGAAGTAGATGAAGGGCGCGCCCGCGGCCGGCGCGAACAGGATCATCGCCGCCATCGCGCAGGCGAGCGCGGTGGCGAAGAGCGCATCGTTGGCGGCGATGCGTTCCTTGTAGCGCAGGTGGGCGCCGAGTTGCTGCGCGAGGAACAGCGCCGCGATGAACACGACCGTCGCGCCGTGCGAGGCGGCGTCGAAGTTCGACAATTGCGGATGCGCGAGGCGGCCGAGCATCGCGCGTGCAAGTGCGAAGTCGTGCGCGCGGAAAAACACCCAGGCCAGACAGGCGAGATGGAAGGTGACGAGCACGCGCAACGTCGCCGCGAATGGATTGTCCGCGTTCCACGCGCGCCAGCGCGAGAGCAGCGCGCGCTCGCCGGCGAGATACGCGCCGTGCAGTCCGCCCCAGATCACGAAGTTCCAGCTCGCGCCGTGCCAGAGGCCGCCGAGCAGCATCGTCGTCATGAGGTTGGCGTAGGTGCGCGCCTCGCCCTTGCGGTTGCCGCCGAGCGGGATGTAGAGGTAATCGCGCAGCCAGCGCGACAACGTCATGTGCCAGCGCCGCCAGAAATCCTGGATGCTCTGCGCCGCGTACGGATAGTTGAAATTCGGGGGGAAACGGATGCCGAGCAGCAGTGCGCAGCCGATCGCGATGTCGGTGTAGCCGGAGAAGTCGCAGTAGATCTGGAACGCGAACGCGTAGACGGCCAGCAGGCAATCCCAGAAGCCGTGCGCGGCCGGGTTGTCGAACACGGCGTCGGCGATCGGCGCGAGGTTGTCGGCGACGACGACTTTCTTCACGTAGCCGAACGCGATCAGCACGAGCGCGCGCTTGACGTCGGCAAAGTCGATGCGCTGGTCGCCGTCGAGTTCGGCGAGGAATTCGCGCGCACGCACGATCGGGCCGGCTTCGATCTGCGGGAAGAACGCCACAGCGAGCGCGTAGTCGAGCAGGTTCTTGCGCGGCGGCAGTTCGCGGCGGTAGACGTCGATCGTGTAGGACAGGCTCTGGAACGTGTAGAACGAGATGCCGACCGGCAGCAGCAGGTCGATCGGCGTGATGTGCATCGCACTGCCGAGCGCGGCGGACGCCCCGTTGAATGTATCGATGAGCCAGTTCGCGTACTTGAAGATCGCGAGGAAACCGAGATTGACGACGACGCTGAGGACGACAAGCCGGCGCGGATGGCGCGTGACCGGCATGCGCAAGCCGATCGCGTAGTCGACGATCGTCGAGAACCAGACCAGGAACAGGTAATGCCACTGCCACTGGCCGTAGAAGTAGTAGCTTGCCGCGAGGAGCATGAGCTTCTGCGCGATCGGCCAGCGGCGCAGCGTCTGGTTCAGCGCGAGGACGACGACGAAAAAGACGACGAAGTGGAAGGAATTGAACAGCATCGTCGCTCAGGGGTCGGCGTAGCCGCGGATTGTACGAAAGGAATCGTCGTCGTGGCGCGCCGTGCGTCTCGTCTCGACATGGGTGCGCATGTGCCGGAACGCGCGAGGCGCGCATTCCAGAGCCTTAGACATTCGCTTCAGGAGGTGGATTCTGTGGCGGTGATCGCGACCGTCGCGCCCGCTGCGTGCATGCGCGTGAGCGCGCGCTCGATGCGCTCGCGGGTGGGCGCGCGCAGCAGCGCGGCGGCGTGCTTGCGCAGCTGTTCGCGGTCGATCGCCCCGATCGTTTCGCGCACTTCGAGCAGCACGCCCGGATGCATGCTGAAGTCGGTGAGGCCGAGCGCGAGCAGCAGCGCGGTATGACGGCGGTCTCCAGCCATTTCCCCGCATAGCGAGACGCGCTTGCCTGCACGGTGCGCGGTCGCGATCGTCTGCGCGAGGAGCTTCAGCACGGCGGGATGCAGCGGATCGTAGAGGTTGGCGAGGTGGTCGTTGTTGCGATCGACGGCGAGCGTGTATTGCACGAGGTCGTTGGTGCCGATCGCGATGAAGTCGAGTTCGCGGATCATGTTCGGCAACGCGATCGCCGCGGCGGGCACTTCGATCATCGCGCCGAGTTCGACGTTGTCCGGGATTTCGTAGCCTTCCGTGCGCAGGTCGCGCGCGCATTCGCGCAGCAGCCGGCGCATTTCGAGCATTTCCTCGGCGGCGCAGATCATTGGGACGAGCACACGGACAGGCCCGTACGCGGACGCGCGCAGGATCGCGCGCAGCTGGGTGCGCATGAGCTGTGGATGGCGCAGCGACAGGCGCACGCCGCGCACGCCGAGCGCGGGGTTTTCCTCGTCGTCGAGCACGAGGCCGCTGCTGTCGGCCTTGTCGGCGCCGAGGTCGAGCGTGCGGATCGTCACCGGCAGGCCGCCCATGCCGAGCACGACTTCGCGATAGACCTGGTATTGCTCTTCTTCGTCGGGCAATTCGCGGCGTTGCAGGAACAGGAATTCGGTGCGGTACAAGCCGATTCCGGCAGCGCCGCTGGCGCGCGCTTGCGCGATGTCGGCGGTCGACTCCGCGTTCGCGTGCAGCGCGATCGCGACGCCATCGCGCGTGCGCGTGTCGCGGTCGGCGAGCAGGGCGAGTTGCTTGCTGCGTTGCAGGCTTTCGCGCTGCCAGTTGCGGTAGCGCGCGAGGTCGGTCGAGGCGGGGTGGACGATGACCACGCCGCTTTCGCCGTCGATGAGGATGAGGTCGTCGTCGCGGATCGCGCCGAGCGCGTCGTGCGCGGCGACGATCATCGGCAGGTGCAGCGAGCGCGCGAGGATCGCGCCGTGCGAGACGCGGCTGCCGGAACTGAGCACGACGCCGAGCACGCCCAGTTCCGCGAGCGGCACGAGTTCGGACGGCGCGACCGTATCGCTGACGAGGATCTCGCCGACGCGCGAGGCGAGCTTGCGTTCCTCGGTGCTCGACTCGCGCTGCAAGCCGGCCTGCACCCGCGCGATGACGTGTTCGACGTCTTCCTTGCGGCTGCGCAGGTAGGGATCGTCCATCGCCTCGAACACGGCGACGAGGCGGTCGCGCTGCATCTTGAGCGCGGCGCTGGCGCGGTAGCGGCCGCGGCGGATGAGGTCGAAGATGCCGCTGGTGAGTTCGCGGTCGGCGAGCATGAGGCTGTGCGCGTCGATGAACTCGGCGACTTCGCGCGCCATCGTGCCGTGGAGTTTTTCGCGCAGCAGGGACAGTTCTTCGCGCGCGATCTCGATGGCGCGCTTGAGGCGCTCGATCTCGGCGTCGATCTCGTCCTCGGGCAGCGGCCGCTCGTCCACGAGGTAGCGGCTGGGATGCTCCAGCCGCGCACGGCCGAGGGCCATGCCGCGAGAAGCGCCGCTGCCGGTCAGTACGAGTCGCACGTGTCGGTTTTCCTCGCCGGGTTCGCCGCGGCGGCGAGTCGCGCGCGGCGCTTTTCGTCCATCGGTTTCGCTACTGGCCTTCGTCGAACTTGCGTTCGAACAAGTCGACCATCGCCGCCATCGCGTCGGCTTCGTCCGGGCCGTCGGTGCGCAGCGTCAGCGGCGAGCCGAGGCCGGCGGCGAGCATCATCACGCCCATGATGCTTTTCGCGTTGACCTCGCGGCCGCGGCAGACAAGGAACGCGCTGGACTGGAACGAGTGCAGCGCCTGCACGAGCTTGGCCGACGCGCGCGCGTGCAGGCCGAGTTTGTTGCTGATGACGATGTCCTTTTCGAGCATGGGAAACCTGGTCGGAGAAGGTGGTTGTTTGGCCCCGTCAATGCGGCGTATCGACGACGATTCCCCCGCGGCCGCCGTTGGCGGCGGTCTGCGCGAGTTCGTCGAGCGACTGTTCGGGATAGTTGAGGACACGCAGCAGCATCGGCAGGTTCAATCCCGACACGCAATGCATGCGCACGCCGAGGTTGGGCAGGCGCTGCGCGATGTTGCAGGGCGTAGCGCCGTAGAGGTCGGAGAGCACGAGCACGCCCTGGCCCTGGTCGAGCTCGCGCGCGTTCGCGGCGGCGGCGCGCAGCATCTGTTCGGGGTCGGCGTCGGCGGCGATTTCCTGCACGTCGACGGGCAGCGGCAGGCGGCCGAGCACGTGGCGCGCCGCGCTGACCAGCGCTGCGCCCATCGACTCGTGGGTCATCAACAAGACTCCGACGCTCATGTCAGCGGTTCCGTCATGCCAGTTCCCGATGATAGGTCAACACCTGCGCGGCGCCGTCGCGGAAGCGCTCGGCGAGCGATTCGGCGAGGTAGACCGAACGATGGCGGCCGCCGGTGCAGCCGATGCAGATCGTCACGTAGCTCCGGCCGTCGGTATCGAATCGCGGCAACCAGCGTTCGAGGAATGCGTGCAGGTCGTCGCCGTACGCGACGACCTCGGATTGTCCCGCGAGCCAGTCGCGCACGGGCGCGTCCTTGCCCGACAGCGGACGCAGGCGCGCGTCCCAGTGCGGGTTCGGCAGGTTGCGTGCGTCGAACAGGAAATCCGCCTCCGGCGGCACGCCGCGGCGATACGCGAACGACTCGAACAGCAGCGTCATCGTGCCCGGCGTCAGGTCCATCTCGGTGATGACGAGGCGGCGCAACTGGTGCACGTTGAGGTCGCTGGTGTCGACGACGCGATCGGCGAGCGCGACCAGCGGCCGCAGCAGGCGGCGCTCTTCGGCGAGCGCTTCTGCGAGGCTCAGGCCTTGTTCCGACAGCGGATGGCGGCGCCGCGTTTCCGCGTAGCGCTTGATGAGCACGTCGTCGCGTGCATCGAGGAAGACGAGCCGGTAGGCGACACCGAGTCGCGCCAGCTCGCCGAGCACTTGCGGCAGGCGGTCGCGCTGCTCGGCGCGGTTGCGCACATCGACGCCGACGGCAAGCTTGCCCGGCGTGCCGGCTTCCACCAGCGCGGGAATCAGCGCGGCGGGCAGGTTGTCGACGCAGTAGTAGCCGAGATCCTCGAGCGTGCGCAGCGCGACGCTCTTGCCCGAGCCAGACAGGCCGCTGACAAGGATCAGCTGATGCGCGTCGTCGCGCGGCGAGGGGTTAGCGTTGTTCACCACGGCGGCAGTCGGCGCATCTGGTGCGCCTGGCGGTCGATGAAGGTTTGCGCCGGATCGAAGCCCTTGCTCTTGAGCATGTGGCTGCGCACCGCGGCTTCGCAGAGCACGGCGATATTGCGGCCCGGCGCGACCGGGATGACGATCTGCGGCACGTGCACGTCGAGCACTTCGCGGTAGCCGACGTCGCCGGTGAGGCGCTTCATCGGATCGCTCGGCGCGTCGAGCTTCTGCGGCTGCAGGTGCACGATCAGGCGCAGGTATTTGGACGGCTTTACGGCCGTATGGCCGAACATCTCGCGCACGTTGAGCACGCCCAGTCCGCGCACCTCGAGCAGGTCGCGCAGCATCTCCGGGCAGGTGCCGTCGATGACGTCGGGCGCGATCAGCGTGAATTCGGGCGCGTCGTCGGCGACGAGGCGGTGGCCGCGGGTGAGCAGCTCGAGCGCGAGTTCGCTCTTGCCGGTGCCGCTCTCGCCGGTGATGAGCACGCCGATCGAGTAGACCTCCATGAGCACGCCGTGCAGCGTGACCTGCCGCGCGAGCATGCGCGCGAGCTGGTAGTGCAGGTAGGTCAACAATTCATGGCCGCGCTTGGGGCTGATCCACAGCGGCGTGTTGGTTTCCTCGGCCGCTTCGCGCAGGTCGGACGGGATCGCCTGATCCTTCGTGACGAGCAGCGCGGTCGGCTGCGAGGCGAAGATCTTCTGCACCGTTTCCCAGCGCTGGCGCGATTCCAAGCCGTCGAGGTACTTGAGTTCCTCGGTGCCGATGATCTGCACCTTGTTTGGATAGATGACGTTGAGGTAGCCGACTGCGGACGGCCGGCGTTCCATCTTCGTGTCGATTTCGATCGCGCGGTTTTCGCCGCGCATGCCAGCGACCCAGCGCAGGCCGAAGCGTGCGCCGATCGCGTCGAACAGCTGGCGTGCGGTCAACCGATCCATGCGGAAGAAGGTCTGGATGCGTGCGGCGAATGCCGCCTGCGAAAGTGTAGCGCAGGTCGCCGCTGCGGCTGGCTAGCCGCGCAACGCGTCGCGCAGCGTGTCGAGCAAGGCGTCCGCGTCGGGCGCATCGCGCAGGGCCGTGGTCACGGCGTTGTCGGAGAACAGTTCGGCCAGCTCGGCGAGGAGTTTCAGGTGCTGGTCGGTGAAGTGCGCGGGCACGAGCAGGGCGGCGACGAGATCGACCGGTACGCCGTCGTCCGCACCGAAATCCACCGGCTGCGCGAGGCGCACGAAGGCCGCGCTGGCGTGCTCGACGGCGCTGCTGCGCCCGTGGGGGATGGCCACGCCATGGCCGAGGCCGGTGCCGCCGAGGCGTTCGCGCGAGCGCAGCGCGTCGCGCGCGACGGTGGCGCTGGCGCCGTCGGCGAGCACGTTGCCGAGCTGGTCGAGGAGATCGTTCTTGTCGCGGGCCGAAAGGTCCGTTCGCACCCGCTCCGCGGGCAGGAGATCAAGGAAGGGCATGTGCGGACGCGCAACCGGGATGCAGCGGACAAGCGCGAGAGTCTAGCCGACTGTCGAAAAAACCGCCCGTCCGGCGTGCCAGCCGGACGGGCAGGTGATTCGACGGGAGCGCGCCGCGGCATTCCGCCTTCGGCGCGCGGCGTTCATTCGTAACGGGCGGCCCTCACCGCGTCGGCGTGGTGGTCGGTGAGTTTTTCCTTGTGCTTGCGCAGTTGGGTCTCGACCTTGTCGACGAGCGCGTCGATCGCCGCGTACATGTCCGGCGCGGTGGCATCGGCGTGCAGGGTCTTGCCGGAAAGTTGCAACGTGACTTCGGCCTTGTGCAGGAGCTTTTCGACGCCGAGGATGACGGAGACGTCGTGGCAGTGGTCGTGGACGCGCGTGACGCGCCCGAACTTGGCTTGCGCGTAGTCGCGCAGCGCGGGAGTGACTTCGACCTGATGACCTTTCACGTTGATCTGCATGGCTGTGTACCTTGAATGTGGCGACGCAGGGGCCGCCAATCGAACAAGCCGCGACATGCGCCGTGCGGCGACGCGCGGTCCGCAGATTTCGACAGGTTATTTCCGGTGGGGTTCCCCTCCTGTGGCTTGCATGAACGAGTGACGCTCGAGGCCGGCGCGACCGGTCACCGCACGCCGAGGCGGCTGCGATCGTTCGATGATGGAATATTCATCGCCTCGCGATATTTCGCAACCGTGCGCCGCGCGACGTTGATGCCGCGGCGATTGAGTTCGAGCGCGAGGCCTTGGTCGGACAACGGGCTGGATGCCTGCTCCTCGTCGATGAGCTTCTTGATCATCGCCTGCACCGCGGTCGCGGACGCCGCGCCGCCGTCGGACGTGGTCACGCCGCTCGAGAAGAAATGTTTGAATTCGAATGTGCCGCGCGGCGTGTGCAGGTATTTGCGCGTGGTCACGCGGCTGATCGTCGATTCATGCATGCCGACTTCCTCCGCGACGTCCTTGAGCACGAGCGGGCGCATGCCTTCCGGGCCGAATTCGAGGAAGGCTTCCTGCGCGCGCACGATCGAACGCGCGACCTTGAGCATCGTTTCCGCACGCGTTTTCAGGCTCTTGATGAGCCAGCGCGCTTCCTGCAACTGGCCTTTGAGGTAGTTCGCGTCCTCGCGGCGCGCCTTGGCGATGAGGCCGGCGTAGTGTTCGTTGATCGACAGCCGCGGCTGGCAGTCGCCGGCGAGCATGACCTGCCAGCGCCCGGCGATCTTGCGCGCATAAGCGTCCGGCGCGACGTATTCCGCGCTCGCCGCGGCGTGGCCCGCGCCTGGCTTGGGCGAGAGCGAACGCACCAGCGCGAGTGCGAGGTCGAATTCTTCGGGTTCGGCATGCAGCAGTTGGCACAACTGCGCGCGATCCTTGCGCGCGAGCGCTTCCAGGTGTTCGCGCACGATCGTGCGCGCGAGCGCGAGGCCGGGCGTGTCCGTTTCGAATGCGCCAAGTTGCACGTCGAGGCATTCGGCGAGCGTGCGGCTGCCGACGCCGATCGGGTCGAACTGCTGCACGCGGCGGCGCACGGTTTCGATTTCCGCCACGTCGACCTCGTACAACGGCGCGAGCGCGGCGACGAGCGCGGCGTCGTCCTCGACGAGATAACCGTCGTCGTCGATCGCGTCGATGAGGGCAACGCCGATCGCGCGGTCGCGCTCGGGCATCGAGGTGAGGTTGAGCTGCCAGAGCAGGTGATCGCGCAGGTCTTCCGGCGCAGCATCCTGCGGCGCGCCTTCGTCGTCGACGTTGCCGCCCGCGCTGCGGTAGTCGCTGTGTTCGAGGTCGAGCGGTTCGTCGCGGGTGTCGTCGAAGGTGTCTTCGCCGCTGGCTGCGGCGTCTTCGGCGGTCGACGCTTCCGCACGTTCTTCGGGGCCTTCCTCGTCGGGGGCCTCATCCTGCTCGAGCAGCGGGTTGGCTTCGAGCGCTGCATTGAGTTCGAGCTCGAGTTCCGGGCGCGACAACTGCAACAGGCGGATCGCCTGCTGAAGTTGCGGTGTCAGCGCCATTGACTGGCCCAGACGCAGTTGGAGAGCGGGTTTCATGCGGCGCCGGCTGTCGGTCGGGTGGGAGCGGTCACTTTCGTGGCCGCTCCCCCCTAAGAACCGTACGTGCGAGTTTCCCCGCATACGGCTCAAGCCTGCAAAAAGCTCCCGTCAGGGAGCCGGTTTCACTACGTTCAAACCAAGCTGGTGTACACGAATGTGGCATGTCGGATGCAACAGCACGCGGTTGTCCAGAGTATCCGATCCACCTGCCACCTTGTAAATGACGTGATGGTCGTGCCACCCAGATTCCCGCGTGATGGCGCAGCCGCACAGCACGCAGCGGCCGTGTTGCGAGACGTATAGCGAAGTCCACTGCTTGCGGTGGCGCCTGCTGTGCAGCATGCGTTCCTGTCGCAACTTCTCGCCATAGAGCTCATCGGCCGGGTCGTAGGGGTTGTAACTCCCTTTGACCTTCTTGTGGCGACGGATCGGAGTGTCGGGCAGCTTGTACAGCACCACCTTTTTCTCCTTGCCGTCCTTTGCAGTGGCTGTGGTGGCGAACACCCAATGTCGAAGACCCTGTGAACGGAAATACTTCTTCCGTACCCACAAGGCGTTCTTCTTCGGATGCCGCCGTCTGCACCATCGCCAGATCGCCCGAAACAACAGGTGATCCATGCGACTGAACGCGGCCTTGGCGACCACGGGGCTGTGGTAGTTGGCCCAGCCCCGCAGCAACGGATTGAGCAGGCGGATCAACTTGTCCTGTCTCACCGTCTTGTGATTGCTGATGACTTCCTTGGCCTTGCGATAGAACGCTTGCGCGTTCTTCTTGCTCGGCTTGATGAGCAGTTTTCCCGCGTACTTGCGGAAATTCCACCCGAGGAAATCAAAGCCGTCGTCAACATGCACGATGCGCGTTTTCTCCGCAGACAGCGTCAATCCCCTTTCCACGAGGAAGGACTCCACCCACGGCTTCACTTCACTTTCGAGCATCTCTTTCGAGATGCCGGTGATCACGAAGTCATCGGCGTACCGCACCACGTTGATTTTCGACTTTCGGCTCTTCGTCTTTCCCAACCGCGCACCGAGGTGGTCGATCAGTTCGGACTCCAGCCCGTTCAGGGTCACGTTCGCCAAGGTGGGACTGATGATCCCGCCTTGCGGCGTACCCGCGTCGGTGGCCTGCAACATTCCTTTGTGAATGACACCGGCTTTCAACCACTTCCTGAGCACGGTGGCGTCCATGGGGACATGCCGCAACAGCCAACCGTGATTGATATGGTCGAAACATCCCTTGATGTCCGCTTCCAGCACCCATCGGGCCGAGACCTCTTGGGACAGGGAGACGAACAACTGGCTCATGGCGTCGTGCGTCGAGCGATTGCGCCGAAAGCCGTAGCTGTTCGGATCGCTCGTCGACTCGGACACTGGCTCCAGTGCCAACAGGTGCAGCGCCTGCATGGCCCGATCCAACATAATCGGAATACCGAGCGGACGCTCTTTCCCATTGGCCTTGGGGATGAATACGCGGCGCAACGGCATAGGCCGATAGCCGCGTCGTTCCAACCTTTCGATCGCTTCCCTGCGCGATTCAGGCGTTTTCCACAGCTCACGATCCACTCCCGCAGTCCGTGAACCTTGGTTTTCTGTCACTCGTTTCACGGCGAGCGCTTTGCCGGAAAACGAGCGGGTCAACCAGCGTTGCAGGGCTTTCACCCGGCGCCACTGGCCTTCCCGTGTGGCCTTCGCAATCCGAATCTGGATTCCTCTAACGTTCTGCTCGACCAGCCGCCAGTCAATGGCGAGCCAATCTGGCGGAGCGTTGGAACGCGCAGACCCGGATGAAGTGGGTACTTTCATGCTCTCGTTCCTCTGTTGAACCCGGAACGAAGACGCATGAACCCCCGCAGGGGCATGCGCCCCGTTGGGGTTGATGATGAAAGGAATCTCGGGTGACCGATCTTCCTCTCGGATGAGGGTTCGCAAACCTGTTGCGATTGCAGACCAGTCGAAAGTGGGCGTATCCCATCCGTTACAGATAGGCATTTGCTTTCTTCGACCTCCCATACCCACGACCCCAACAGCCTTCCTTGCGGTTGGCTTGCCCGAAGGCAGGGTGGTGGGCTTACCACGTTCCTCTTGAGTCACACGACTGAGGCAGGGCCTGTCTCTTCGCCGGTGGTTCGTGTGATGACGCAACCCGTACGAAAAGCGGATTGACCAACCACGTGA
>JAKPAN010000201.1 GCA_029779475.1 Pseudomonadota bacterium | reverse complement strand
GCGGTGTCAATCCGACGGCGACGATTCAGGCGCTCGCGCTCTATGTCGCCGACAATATCAAGACGCGGCTTGAAACGCTGTTCGATTGAGGCGCGAATGACCAGCCCCACACGACACGACATCGAACTCACGCCATCTCAGCAGCAGTCGCTGCGCCGCGTCGTCGCCTTGATGATTCCGGCGAGCGTCGAACACGGCATGCCCGGCGCGGACGACGACCTTATCTTCGCGGACATTCTTGCGTCGCTCGACCGCGACGCGCCTGCAGTGCGCAGCGCGCTGGAACGTCTCGATGCGCTCGCAGGCCGCACGTTTCACGATTTGTCAGACGACATGCAGCGCGCTGCGATTGAAACATTCCGCAAGCAACATGCCGGGCTGGCATCCGCACTCGTGGCGGTCACCGTGCGCTGTTACTACCGCGACGACCGCGTGATGCGCGCCATCGGAATGGAGCCGCGGCCGCCCTATCCGAAAGGCTTCAAGGTCGAACAGGGCGATTGGTCGCTGCTCGATCCGGTGCGCGCCCGCGGCCCGATCTGGCGCAAGACGAATTAGGCCGCGACAGCATTACACCTTCGCCAGCCGTTGCTCGGCGAAAGCGACGTACCATGCAAGGCATCCTGGATTCGCCATCGCATCGCGATTGATGACATTATCTATCGGCTGACCGAGCAGCAGCTTCTTGATCGGCAATTCCTGCTTCTTGCCGGATAGCGTGCGGGGAATCTCTGCCACCGCAAACATCTCGTTCGGAACGAAGCGCGGCGACAGCGCGGTGCGCACAGCGTCGTTGATGCGAGCTTTTAGGCCGTCGTCCAGCGCCACGCCCTCGCGCAAAACGACGAATAGCGGCATGTAGCTGTCGCGCCCGAGATATTCGAGATCGACGACCATCGAATCCATCACTTCGGGCAGAGCCTCGACCGCGCTGTAGAGTTCGCTGGTGCCCATGCGCAGGCCGTGCCGATTGATCGTCGCATCGCTGCGGCCATAGATGATGCAGCCGCCATGCGGCATGATCTTGAGCCAGTCGCCATGCCGCCACGCCGCGCCGCGGCCGGAGCCGTCGAAATTTTCGGGATAAGTGTCGAAGTAGCTGGCGATGTAACGCGTGTTATCCGCGTCGTTCCAGAAATAGAGCGGCATCGAGGGGATCGGCTGCGTGCAGACGAGTTCGCCGACGTCATCCGTCAGCGGCCTGCCCTGCTCGTCCCACGCTTCCACCGCGCACCCGAGCAGGCGGCATTGCATCTCGCCGGCAACGAGCGGCAATTCGCGATGGCCGCCGATGAACGCGCCCGCGAAATCGGTGCCGCCGGAAATGTTG
>JAKPAN010000183.1 GCA_029779475.1 Pseudomonadota bacterium | reverse complement strand
GCCGACAGCATCGAGAAGAAGTTCGACGACCTCGACTACCTTTACGACATCGGCGACATCTCGGTGAACATCTCCGGCTGCATGAATTCCTGCGGCCACCACCACGTCGCCAACATCGGCATTCTCGGCGTCGACAAGAACGGCGAGGAGTGGTATCAGGTCACGATCGGCGGCCAGCAGGGGAACGCGACGGCGATCGGCAAAGTGATCGGCCCGTCGTTCTACGCCGAGGAAGTGCCCGACGTCATCGCGGCGCTGATCGACGTCTATATCGAACAACGCAGGCCGGTCGAGCGCTTCATCGACACCTTTGCGCGCATCGGCATCGAAGCCTTCAAGCAGCGCGCCTACCTCGGCCGCGAAAAGCACAAGGCCGGCAAGGCCGTGGAGAGCACGGAAAATGTCTAGGATCATCAAGGACGACGCCATCGTCGACGACGCGTGGTCGGTCTTCAGGCTCGGCGAAGGCGAGAGCGCGGCGACCGTCGCGCTGCCCGAGCAGCCGGCGCTGCTGCCGCTCGCGCTCTGGCAGGCGCGCAAGGAAGAGATCATCGGCGCGGGCGCCCCGATCGGCGTCTGGCTCGCGAGCAGCGAAGGCGTCGAGGCGATCGCCGCCGACTTGCCGCACTTCGCGCTCGTCGCGCTCGATTTTCCGAAATTCACCGACGGTCGTGCCTATTCCAGCGCACGTCTCTTGCGCGAGCGTTACGCGTATCGCGGCGAGGTGCGCGCGATCGGCGACGTGCTGCGCGATCAGCTTTTCTTCATGAAGCGCTGCGGCTTCAACGCCTTCGCGCTGCGCGAAGGCAAGGACATCGACGCGGCGCTTTCCGGTTTCTCCGACTTCAGCGAGCGTTATCAGAACGCGGTCGATGTGCCGCTGCCGCTCTTTCGCCGTCGATCGGCCTGAAGAGCTCATGAGGATCAGGCAAATCGATCTCGACGAACCGGCGCTACGCGAGAGTCTCGCGCGCAAGGTCGAAGAAGCGCGTGCGCTGCTGCAGAGAATCGCCGCCGACTACGCGCCCGCGACGCTCGCCAACAGCCTCGGCGCCGAGGACATGGTCCTCACCGACCTCATCT
>JAKPAN010000176.1 GCA_029779475.1 Pseudomonadota bacterium | reverse complement strand
GATGACGGCGGGCAGGTCGACTTCGATCGTCTCGAGGCCGGCGTCGACCTCGCGCGTGACGCGCGCGGCGTTGCCGTTCACTTCCACCTTCGACGCGAACGTCGCCTGCGGACGATCCCACAGCGCGGCGAGCATCTGGCCAGTCTGGTTGCAATCGTCGTCGATCGCCTGTTTGCCGAGCAGCACGATGCCGGGTTGTTCCTTCTCGACGATCTTCTGCAGCGCGCGCGCCGCGGTGAGCGGCTGGATCGCATCGGTCGTGACGACGTGGATCGCGCGGTTCGCGCCCATCGCGAGGCCGTTGCGGATGTGCGCCTGCGCATCGGCCGGGCCGATGGTGACGACGACGACTTCTTCGGCGACGCCTTTCTCGCGCAGGCGCAGCGCTTCTTCGAGCGCGATGTCGTCGAACGGATTGGCGGACAGTTTCACGCCATCGGTGACCACGCCGGAACCGTCCGGCTTGACCTGGATGCGCACGTTGAAATCGACGACGCGCTTGTAGCCGACCAGGATCTTCATCGGGTGTCGAACCTCGCTGGGGATCGCGCGGCCGCGGGGCCGACGCAAAGGAGCGCGATTTTAGCGGAAAGCGTGCGCTTGCGGCGTCGCGGCAAACGCGCCGGTGTTTTCCACAGCCGGCGTGGACAGTGCTGTGGACAACTTCTGGATGGTGGCCCGCAAACCGCGCTGCCATGCGCTGCAGGGTCGGAATGCGCATTCCTTGACCAAGCCGCGCGCGGCGCGCTTGCCATCGTCGCGCCGGACTCGCGTCGGTACGACGCGCCGTCAGGGCGATTCGAAGCCGTTCGCGAAGATCAGATCCGATATCGAATTCGCTTCGACGGCGCCGATGTCGCAGGGCATCGGCCAACTGCCGCTGGCCGGATCGGGCCGGAGCATGCCTCGCTGGTCGACGGGCGGCGCGCCGGCGCAGGCGATCGCGTTGATCGCCGGGCTGCCTGCGCCGGGCAGCATCGTCTGCGTGGGCCCGCCGTTGCTCGCGAGCGGCCCGAGCAATGGGTCGCCGGTGAGTGGCGCGGTGTCGAAGGTTGCGTTGATGTCGCCGGCCGGGCCGGAGAATTCCAGATTGCCGCTGCCGGCGATCGTGATGCTGCCGATAGTGACGCCGATGTTGCCGCCGCCGCCAAACGGCGCGCCCGTGTTGGCGAAAAGCGTGCCGTCGAACGTCACCGTGCCCGCGCCGCTTTGCTTGATCATCAAGCCGCCCCCGCGACTGCCCGCCGTGTTGGAAGCGATGGTCGTCTGCCGCATCGTGATCGGCTGGTCGTTCTGCTTGACATAGATGCCGCCGCCGTAACCGGACGTGCCCGACGCCGAATTCCCGGCGATCGTGCTGTTGACGAACGCGAGGTCGCCGACGAAGGAGAAGATGCCGCCGCCGTTGCCGTATGGGGCCGTATTGCCGCTCAAGGTCGACGAGTCGAGCGTCAGTAGCGCGGGCGGCACGTTGTAGGAGCCGCCGGCGGCGAGGATGCCGCCGCCCGCGCCGGTCGTCGTGTTGTCGCTGATCGTGCTGCGCGTTAGCGTCGAGACGCCGTAGAGAAAGATGCCGCCGCCGCCGAAGTACGTCGCGCTGTTGTCCTTGACGAGGCTGTCGGTCATCGTCAGCGTGCCCTTGACACACATTCCGCCGCCGAGCCACGCGCTGTTGTTGGCGACGTTGCTGTTGGTCATTGTCAGCGTGTTGCCGACGTATATTCCGCCACCGTCGCCTGATGTGGTGTTGCCGGTGATCCGGCTGCCGATGATGGTCGCGTTGCCGCTTCCCGAGTTCTTCTGGACCTAGATGCCGCCGCCGATGCCGATGCCAGATCCGGATATAGAGATGCTGTTCCCGCTGACCGTGCCGTTGATCATCGTCAGGTCGCCCACGTAGACGGCGACGCCGCCGCCTGCGGCGTCGCCGGTGATCGAGATGGCGTTGCCGGCGACCGTGGCGTTCTTGAGCACGAGCGACGTGGACATGCTCGCGATGCCTGCGCCGAATGCCTTGCCCGACGGCCGGGCCGCAGTGAGCTTTCCATTCGCGACCGTCAGGCTGTCGATCGTCAGCGTGCCGTATGCCCCGGACGCGTAGAAAATGCCGAACGCATTCACCGCGTTTGCCGAACGCTGCACGGTGACGTTGCCGTTCGCGCTCGCGTCGATGACGAGATTGGCATCGGTGATGGAGAGTTGGTTGTTGGCCGCATCCGCGAGCGTGATCGTGTTCGCGCCGTACGGCGGGAACGCGGTCGTGTCGAACGTGATCGTGTCGACGCCGCTGATCGTGCTCGCGACGCAGGCGGCGCCCGTCGTGACGCCGCCGCCGTTCATCGCCGTGATCGCCTGGCGCAGCGTGCAGGTCGAGGACGATCCCGCATCGGCGGCCGTGGTGACGGCGATCTGGGTGGCCGCGAAGGCGCCGGCGGCGTGCATGCCGAGCCCGAGTCCAGTGATCAGCGCCGCAGCGAGCGGGCGCGTGCGCAATCGTGTTGCTGTTTTCATGGCGAACCCTGTTGAGGGTGCGTCACACGGTCTGGCGGATGCATCGGTGTCGGCATTGTTCCACTTCCGAATGACACGCAGGAAGGCGGTGGCGCGGATCATCGGCTGTCGTGTTTTCCACAGATGCCGTGGACAGGTCTGTGGAAAAGTTCTGGACGATCGCCGCAAACGCCCGCACCGTGCGGCTTTCGGGTTGTGTGGTCAGTGCTTGCGCAGTCGCGCGCTCACGGTTGTACGTGCGCGCACGGGCTGCCGTCGAAACCGTCGACGAACAGGCCATCCTCCGCGCGCGTCTTCCAGCCGATGTCGTGCAACAGGTTGAGCGAGAGGCCGACCTGGTACAGCGCGATCGGTCCATTGACCTGCATCAGCATCGTCGGCACGCCGTCGCCGCTGAAATGGGCGCCGCTCGATCCGGGCGCGAGCGTGGCTGGCGCGTGGATGCGCGCGCAACCGTCCTTCGCGCCATAGGCGTCGAGATCGGTGCGCGGCGTGAGCGTCGCGTTGAACGACGCAGGCGCAGCGAAGATCGCATTGCCCAGCGTCTGGGTGATGCCATAGGCCGGAATGCTGATGTTTGCACCGGTCGCGTACATCGGCATCGGGCCGTTCGCGTTGACGTTGGCGATGAGTATGGCGGCCATGCCCTGGCTTTGCGCGTTGTGGATTTTCTTGCTGACGGAGCAGTTGTAGCCGTCCATCAGTGCGATCTTTCCGGCGATCTCGGTGGCGTTCGCGAACGGTATGTCACAACCGTCGCGTGTATCGCCGTTGCCGTCGTCGACAACGACCACGTTGCTGGTCAATGCCGAGCGCAGCGGCACGCCGGCATTGGACACGTTCGTCGTGTAGGTACCGGCAAAACCTGCCGGCGCGTTGACGACGAGGTCGATCGGATGGCTGAGGAATTTGTCGACCCATCGGCTCGTGTCCGGGCCGCTCCAGACGAGGTTCGGATCGTTCTTCACCGACGCGGCGCGCTCGGCGTCGGTCATGTCCTTCCACAGTTTTCCGGCGCTGACGTCGTACAGATACCAGCCCCAGATGGGCTGTCCGCTGCTGGGCGATGCCCCGGTGGCGACGTTGTAGAGCGAGCCGAAGCCGAGGCCGTGGCCGAACTCGTGCAACATCACGACGAACATGGGGATGCGGCTGCTCGGCGGCGGCGTGCCCGCGTCGGTGCCATACCACCAGCCGCTCCACGGCGCTTCGCAGCCGTGGTCGGCGCCTTCGTTGAGGGTGATGGTGATGTCTTCGTAGTCAGGCTGGAGATCGAAACCGGCGAGCGCGTTCGCCAGCGCTGCCGGGTAGAGGGCGTTTGCGTGCGGTGCGTTGGCGACATTCGAGAGCGCATAGCGTGGCGCGGCGCCGCCGTAGTACGGCGGACGGTTGCTGCAATCGGCGGCGATTTGCGGCATCGATACACTGGCGACGATGTCCACGTTCGATTGCAGCACGCTGCCCCAATACGCGGCGACGGAGGCCAGCGTGTGCTTGCGGCAGTCGCCGAGCGTCTCTCCCGCGTTGCAGCCGGCGGCTGCGGCGGGTGTGGCGGTGCTGGCGAAGCCATCGGTCGGATCGGTCGGGTAGATGAAGGTGAACGTCGCGCCGTTCGGCACGGCGGGCACGATCGTCGTGGCTGGATGGCCGTCGCGCCAGGTGTTCTCGATGCGCGCGCGTTTGGCGTCGCGCCAAGCCGCGGTGGTCGTGTCGACGCCCGTCGTGGCCGAGGCCTGCGTGCAGGCAAGCAGCGTGGCGAGAAGGCCGGCGCAGCGAAGAAGGACGGGTTTCATGTCGCGATTCCTGAGGGCTTGACCGCTTACGCGTGAGAACGCGGCGACGCGGATCATCCGCGCGTCGACAAGGCGCGCCGTCAGCGTGGCGCGCGCGGGCCTGCGGAAACGTCGTCGAAGCCGTTCGCGAAGATGAGATCGACGAACACTTCCACCGCGCCGATGTCGCAACCGGTGCCCTGCGGGCGTGCGACGCCGCGTTGGTCGACGGCCTGCGTGCAGTCCTGCGGCGCGATCGCGTCGAGCGCCGCGCTGCCGGGGCCGGGCAGCATCGTCGGTGTCGGGCCGCCGTTGTCCTGCAACGGGCCGAGTGCGGCGTTCGGGCTCGAGATCAGGTTGCCGTTGCCGCTCCATGCGCTGCCGAGATTGACGTCGCTGCCGCTGCCTTGCGTGTTGCCGGAGACGATCGAGTGGTCGATCGTGGCGCTGCCGGTCCAGGGAATGCCGGTGATGCAGCCGATGCCGCCGCCGGTTCCGCCGACGCCGTTCTGCGCCAGCGTCGCATGGTCGAGATGCAGCGTTGCGCCGCCGGCCAGTACGATGCCGCCGCCATTGCGATAGCCGTGATTGTCGGCGATCGTGCTGTTGCTGGCGGTCAGCGTGCCCACCACGTAGATGCCGGCGCCGTTGTAGCGTGAGGTGTTGTTGCTGATCGTGCTGCCGGTCACCGTTGCCGCGCCCGCGAGCACGTGAATGCCGCCGGCGTCGTAGTACGACTGGTTACCTCCTACCACGCTGCGGGTCAGTGTCAGCGTGCCGCTGCTCTGGATGCCGGCGCCGCGCTTGCCTGCGTTGCCGCTGATCGTGCTGTCGCTCACGGTGAGCATGCCGCCGGCGTGGATGCCGCCGCCGCCGGTGACGTTCCAGTTTCCGTTGCCGCTGATCGTGCTCGCGGTCACCGTCACGTTGCCGGAGCCGGAGAACAGGCCGCCGCCGTACTCCCCGCCGATGTTGCCGTCGATCGTGCAGCGGGTCAGCGTGATCGCGCCTGTCGGCGACCAGATGCCGCTGCCGTTGTTCGCACGGTTGCCGCTGACCCGGCTGTCGCTCATCGTCAGGTCCGCCGCGTTCATGGCGATGCCGCCGCCGTCGCCGCCGAACGCGTAGCCGTTGCGTATCGCCACGCTTTTCAGCACGAGCCGGCCGCCGGTCGGCGCCGTGTTCCTGAGGACGCGGAAATCGTGGGTTGCGCCGGCCGGTCTCGCGATCGTCACGCCGTCGGTGTAGTGGCCTGCGCCGCTGCCGCGCCACGCGTTGCCGTCGATGGTCAGTGTGTCGTCATCGATCACCAGCGTGCCGCCGACGTTGCCGCTGGTGTCGGCGGAATCGGCGAGCGTGACCGTCCCCGGCGTGGCGGCCGTCGCAAGCGCCGAAGCCGCGAACGTGATGGTGTCGTGGACGCCGAAATTCTCGCCGTCGCTCACCGTGCAATTGCCGTTCAACACGCCCGTGTTCATCGACACGATCGCCTGGCGCAGCGTGCAGGTATTGGTCGCGGCCGGGTTGGTGTCGTCGCACGAGGTGACGACGATCGTTGCCGCGTTCGCCGCCGCTGGCGCGAGTGCGACCAGCAGCGCCGCGGTGAGCGCGCGGCGTGCGGCGGGCAATGAAGGCGCGCGATGCGGAAAGGTTGTCGTCGGCACGGTCATGTCCCCTTCGAACGATGGCGCGACGTTTGCGCCGCGTAGGACTGTTACGCGGGATCGTGCCGGAAATCCCAACCGCGTCGGCGGATTCCGCGCCTAAGCCATCGTCTTGACGCGTGCGAGCAGCACCTCGGCGAAGCGCCGTGCGCTGCCTGCGCCATGTGCGAAGAACAACGACGGTTCGGCGAGTTCGAGTTCGAGCAGGCGCGGCGCGCCGTCGGCGTCGTGGATGAGGTCGACGCGCGCGTAGGCGAGCGGGCCGGCGAACGGAATCGCCGCCAGGGCGCGTGCGGCGAGTTCGCGTTCGGCCGCGTCCGGCGTGCGCGACGTGATGTGCTCGGGCGCGAACAGGGCGTCGGTCGGGCCTTCGCCGCGCAGCAGCAGCGGGCCTTTGCGGATCGCGTGCGAGAACGTGCCGTCGAAATGGATCAGCGCGGTTTCGCCGTGCGCATCGACGCGATCCAGATACGGCTGCAGCAGCGCGCTGCGTCCTGCGTCGATCAGGCGCGCGACATGCGCGATCGCGTGCGTGCGATCCGCGCGCGCGTGACGTCGCGCGTCGCGCGAGCCGGCGCCGATCGCGGGTTTGACGACGAATTCCGCAGCATCTGCATGCGCGGCGAGAAAGGCATCGACCGCCGCTCCGGCATCCGCGCCGGGTTCGACGAACGCGCTGGGTACGATGGCGACGCCCGCGCGTTCGAGGTCGGCGAGGTAATGCTTGTCGGTGTTCCAGCGCAGGACGTCGACGGGGTTGAGCAGGCGCGTCTGCGTCGAGACACGCTGCGCCCAGTCGAGGAATTGCGCGGGACGTTCGGTGTAGTCCCAGGCCGAGCGCAGTACGGCGAGATCGAAGCGCGACCAGTCGATCGCCGCGTCGTCCCAGTCGACGACGCCGGCTTGTGCGCCTGCGTCGCGCAGCGCACCGAGCAGGGGCGCGAGGTCATCGTCGAGCGCGCGCGCCGCGGCAACGCTGACGAGCGCGACGCGCGGCACGCTCATGGCGCGGCTTGCGCCTCGCTGGCGTTGAAGAACTGCACGCCGCCGCCGTTGCGCTTGGCGGCGTACATCGCGCTGTCGGCGGCGTGGATCATCGCTTCGCTGTCGGCGCCGTCCCGCGGGAACAGGGCAACTCCGATGCTGCCGCTGATGTCGACCTTCACGTGCGCGCCGGTGATGGGCGAGTAGATGTCGTACGGTTCGAGCACGGCGGTGGCGATCTCCTCGACGCGCCTTTCGATGGCCATGGCGTCGTTGATATCGAGGATAACCGCGAATTCGTCGCCGCCGAAGCGCGCGGTGGCTTCTTCGTAGCGCAGGTTCGCGCGCAGGCGGTTGGCGATGAGCTTGAGCAGTTGGTCGCCGGCGGCGTGCCCGTGGTTGTCGTTGATCGGCTTGAAGCCGTCGATGTCGAGATAGGCGAGCGCGAAGCGGCTGTCGGTTGCGCGCGCCCGCGCGATCGCCGCCTCCAGACGCGTGATGAACAACAGGCGGTTGCCGATGCCGGTGAGCACGCCGTGATGCGCGAGGTGGCGCACCTGTTCCTCCGCGGCGCGGCGCTCGGCGATTTCGCGTTCGAGTTGGCGGTTGCGTTCGGACAAGTCCGACAACGCATTGCGCAGCGCGCTTTTGCTGCGGTAAAGATCGAGGAACACGCGCACCTTGGACAACAGGATCACGTCGTTGAGCGGCTTGGTGATGTAGTCGACCGCGCCGAAGCTGTAGCCGCGCAGGCGGTTGACGTCGTCGGCGTGCGAGGCGGTGACGAAGATGACCGGCGTCGAGCGCGTGCGTTCCTCGCCGGCGAGCAGCGACGCGGTCTCGAAGCCGTTCATGTCCGGCATCTGCACGTCGAGCAGGATCAGCGCGAACTCGTGGTCGAGCGTCGCCGCGAGCACTTCGTTGCCGGTCGTCGCTTCGACAAGATCGGCGTCGATGCCGGTGAGGATGCGCCGGATCGCGACGAGGTTGGGCCTGTGATCGTCGGCGATGAGGATCTTGGGACGCTGGCCGAAAACGGTTTTCATCGTTCGCACAATCGGTTGAGAAGGGGGGCAATGTCGCGCAGCGGAACGCAGTGGTCGGCGCCGGCGAGGTCGAGCGCGGCCTGCGGCATGGCCGATGCTTCCGCGTCGAGCGGCTCCTGCACGATGGCGATGCCGCGGCGCTGGCGGATGCGCAGCAGCCCTTGCGCGCCGTCGTGGTTGGCGCCGGTCATGACGATGCCGACGAGTTCGTGGCCGTAGACGTCGGCCGCGCTCTCGAACAGCACGTCGATCGCGGGCCGTGCGAAGGCGACGCGTTCGTCGACGGACAGGCTCATGCGTCCGCCGTATTCGACGAGCAGGTGGTAGCCGCCCGGCGCGATGTAGACGGTGTTGTCGTGTGCGCGGCAGCGCTCGCGCGCTTCGCGCACGGGCACGGTGCTCGACGCGCCGATGAGTTCGCACAGGGTCGTGACGTCTTCCGAGCCGGTGTGGCAGACGGCGAGGATCGGCGCACCGACGTCGCTGCGCAGCTTCGACAGCACTTCCTTGAGCGCGCGCATGCCGCCCGCCGAACAGCCGATGACGATGGCGCGCGGCGCGCTCATCCGTTGCCCGCGTTCTTGCGGAAGATGCGCGCGGCGGCGTCGACCGCGGCGAAGTCGCGGCCGGCGGGAGCGAAGTCGATGTTCTCGCGGTTGCCCAGGCACAGGAATCCGTTGCGCACGAGGCTGTCGCGGAACAGCGCGAGCACGTGGTCCTGCAGCGCGTCGCTGAAGTAGATGAGCACGTTGCGGCACAGGATCAGGTGCGCTTCGCAGAACACACCGTCGCAAACGAGGTTGTGGTTGGCGAAGGTGACGTTGCGGCGCAGGCGGTCGTCGAGCTTCATGAAGTCGTAGCGCGCGTGGCAGTAGTCCGACAGCGAGCGTTTTCCGCCGGCGGCGAGGTAGTTCTCGGAATACTGGCGTGCGTCGCGGGCCGGGAAGATGCCCTCCTGCGCGCGCGCGAGCGCGGCGTCGCTGAAGTCGGTCGCGTAGATCTGGCAGCGGTCGTAGAGGCCGGCTTCCTCGAGCAGGATCGCCAGCGAGTAGACCTCCTGCCCGAACGCGCAGCCGGCTTGCCAGATGTTGATGAGCGGGTACGAGCCGAGGATCGGGAACACTTCCGTGCGCAGCGCGCGGAACGTCGATGGATTGCGGAACATTTCCGACACCGGCACCGACAGCCCTGCGATGACGTTCGGCAGCAGCGCGTCTTCGCGCAGCATGCGCGAGGTGAGTTCGCCGACGCTGCCGCAACCGAGGCTCGACGCGAGGTTGAGCACGCGGCGCCGGAACGACGCCGGCGCGTAGCCGCCGAAGTCGTAACCGTGCCGCGCGAGCAGCGCGCGCTGGAACAGCTCGACTTCGATGTCTTCGATGTCCGTGCGTGCCATGCGCGGCCTCAGGCGTGCAGCCAGATGCGCATCATCGACAGCAGCTTGTCGATGTCGATCGGCTTGGCGAGGTAATCATTGGCGCCGGCTTCGAGACATTTCTCGCGATCGCCCGCCATCGCCTTCGCCGTGACGGCGATGATCGGCAGCTTGGCCAGCAATGGCCGCTTGCGCATCTCGCGCATCGTCTCGTAGCCGTCCATGCCGGGCATCATCACGTCCATCAGCACGATCTCGATCGATCGGTTCTCGTCGACCTGGCGCAGCGCCTTGTGACCGTCCTGGGCCATGACGACGTTCAGGCCCTTTTCGCGCAGGATCTTCGACAGCGCGAAGACGTTGCGCATGTCGTCGTCGACGACGAGCACGCTGCGTCCGTGCAGGCCGCTGTCCATGTCGCGCATCACGCGCGGCGGCGCGTTCTTGCGCACGCTGTGCAGGAACAGGCTGATTTCGTCGAGCAGGCGTTCGAGCGAACGCACGCCCTTCATGACGATGCTGTCCGTGTACTGGCGCAGCCTCGCGCTTTCGTCGCGCGTGAGTTCGCGGCCGGAATGCACGATGAGCGGCGGCAGCGGGCCGGGCCGCGCGGCGATCCGTTCGACGAGTTCGAAGCCGCTCATGCCGGGCAAGCCGAGGTCCAGCACGATGCAATGGAACGGCTTGCCGTCATCGAGCAGTTCGAGCGCTTCCTCGCCCGACTGCGCCTCGACGATGTCGATCTTGTCGTCGTCGAGCAGGCTGGTCACGGCCATGCGCGAATCGGCATCGTCGTCGACGAGCAGCATGCGGCGCGGGCCGTGCGGCGCGGATTGCAGCAGGTGTTCGAGCGCTTCGAGCAGCGCGTCGCGTTCGACCGGTTTGGTGAGGAAGCCGATCGCGCCGACGTCACGCGCGCGCGAGGACTCGTCGGTGCCGGAGACGAAATGCACCGGGATCTGCCGCGTCGCCGGATCGCGCTTGAGCCGCTCGATGACCGTCCAGCCGTCGATGCCGGGCAGCAGCACGTCGAGCAGGATGCCGGTCGGGCGGTATTGCCGCGCGAGGTAGAGGCCCGATTCGCCGTTGCCCGCGGCGAGCGCGCGATGGCCCTTGCGGCGGATCATGTCGACGAGCGTGCGCGCGAACAGCGCGTCGTCCTCGATGGCGAGGATCACCGTGTCCCCTTCGCCGATGAGGTCGCGGTCGTCGGGAATCCACGGCATCGGCACGACCGCGGCGGCAGGCGCAGGCGGCGCGGTTTCGACGGGAATTTCAGGCGCCTCGTGCGTGGGCGCCTCGATGCGGGCCGGGAGCACGACGCTGAAGCGACTGCCTTCGCTGGGCTCGCTTTCCACGGAAATCTCGCCGCCGAGCATCTGCGCGAGGCGGCGCGATATCGCCAGGCCGAGTCCGCTGCCCCCGTAGTTGCGGCTGGTGCTCGCGTCCATCTGCTCGAATGCGCCGAAGATGTGTTCGATCTTGTCCCGCGGAATGCCGATCCCGGTGTCGGCGACGGTGATCGCGAAAGCCTGTTCGGCGTCGATGCCGATGCGCCGCGCGGCGGCAGTCGATGGCCGTTCGATGACGACCTGCACCGAGCCCTCGCGCGTGAACTTGAACGCGTTGCCGAGCAGGTTGTTGGCGATCTGTTCGAGGCGTGCGCCGTCGGTGAAAACGGAGGCGGGCAGGTTCGCGTCGACGCCGACCTCGAACTGCAAGCCCTTTTCGCTGGCGACCGGGTTGAAGTGGCGCAGCAGCGTCTGTGCGAGATGCTGCAACGAAAATTCCTCGCTGACGATCTGCATCTTGCCTGCCTCGATCTTCGACAGGTCGAGGATGTCGTTGATGAGGCGTAGCAGGTTCGAGCCGGACTCGTGGATGACGCGTGCCGATTCGACCTGGTCGTCGTCGAGGTTGCCGCTGCCGTTGTCGGCGAGGTTGCGCGACAGGATGAGCAGGCTGTTGAGCGGCGTGCGCAGCTCGTGCGACATGTTGGCGAGGAAGTCGGACTTGTACTGGCTCGCGCGCGCGAGTTGTTCGGCCTTGCGTTCGGTGTCCTGCTGCAGAGCGGCCAGTGTCTGCTTCTGTTCGTTGAGCGTGTCGCCCTTCTGGCGCAATTCCTCGTTGGACGCCTGCAACTCCTCGGCCTGCACGCGCAGCTCTTCCTCCGAGGCGCGCAGGCGTTGCTGCTGCTCGACGAGTTCGGTGGTCTTGGCCTGGAGCTCCTCGTTGGTCGCGGTGAGCTCTTCCTGCTGCACGCGCAGTTCCTCTTCCGAGGCTTGCAACTCGCGCGCCTGCGTCTGCGTGCGCGCGAGCAGGTTCTGCGTGCGCTGCGCGCGCAGGATGTTCTCCAGCGACAGCGCGGCCAGCGGCATGAATTCGTCGAGCAGGGCCTGTTCGGCCTTGCCGAACGGCGTGAAGCTGCCGAATTCGAGCACGCCGAGCAAGCGATCCTGCAACAGCAGCGGCAGCGCGATGACCTGGCGCGGCTTGGCTTCGCCGATGCCGGAATGGATCGTCACGTAGTCGTCGGGAACCTGGTCGAGCACGATCGGCTTGCGTTCGAGCGCGACTTGGCCGATGAGGCCTTCGCCCAACGCATAGCGCGTGCCGAGGTGCTTGCGCTGGCGGAAGCCGTAGCTGCCGCGCAGGTCGAGCGCACCGCCGTCCTCGTCGCTGGCGAAGAACAGCGCAACGCCGGCCTTGATGCGCGGCGCGATCTGCGCGGTCAGCGCGCGCGCGAATTCGCCGGGATCGGCGGCCGTCTGCAGCACGCTCGAGATTTCGGCGACGTTCGACTTGACCCAGCCCTGCTCGGCGGTCGCGATCGAATTGCGTTTGAACACGTCGAGCGCGCGCGCGATCGCGCCGATCTCGTCCTTGCGCCCGCGGCCTTCCGGTTCGATGGAATGATCGCCTTCGGCGAGCTGGGTCATCTGGTCGGTGATGCGCCGTACCGGTTGTGTGATGAAGCGCGAGGACATCCACAGCGCGAAGATGCCGACCAGCACGCCGAACGCGAACATGCCGAGGATGATCGCGCGAGAGAGGGCGGCGCTTTGCTCCAGCGCCTGGTTGCGGGCGTCGAGGAGTTCGTGCTCGTCTTCGGACGCCTCGTCGAGCAGCCCGATGATCTTGCCGAGCTCGGCGTTCGTCGCGGTCAGGTAGAGGACGCCGGCATCGAAGGATTTCTGCGCGAAATCCGTCGTGCCGACCCGGGCGGTGTTGGTCTTGACGGCGGGATCGGCCGTCCGTTCGATCCACTGCGCGAGCAGGTCGCGCGCCTGGCGCAACCGCGCCTGTTGCGTGGCGTTGTCGACGGTCAGCGCGATCACTTTGTCGAGGTGTTGGCGCGTTTTGTCGAGATAGCCCTGGTATTGCCCGGCGAGCTTTTTCTCGCCCGACATGTTGAGGTCGCGGATGAAGAGATCGGCTTGCTGCAGGTAGCGCACCACGTCGGAAATCTCGACGATCACCTCGCGCGAATGGATGCTCCATTGGCGCGCCTCGGTCTGGGCCCTCATCGCTTGCAGGATCGCCACGACGGCGAGCAGGAAGGCGAGCAGGATCGCGCCGAAGGCGAGCAGCAGCTTGGTCTGGATTTTTCGATTGCCGAGCCAACTGCCCGAATGCTGATCGGTCATGGATGATCTCTGAGTCGATGGCGCGCGCGGGCCGATGCGATGGCGGGCACGCGTGGAAAACGGTGAAGAAAGGGTCGCGTCGCGCTCGCGCGGGTTTCGCGATCGCGCCGCAAAGCCGGACGACGCGGAGTCGGTACCCGGAGCGATGGCACTTCGTGCCCTGCATGCTTCAAAAGCATCGCGCACTGTATATTTTTGAGCGAAAACCGCGGGTTCCCGAGGGTCAACAATTGTGTCGGGCGCGTTCCCTGAGCGGGCGATCAGGGAAATGCGTTTCGCACGAAACGGAATCCGAGCACGTCGACCGCATCACCTGCGCGCAACCGGGCGTTGCTAACATCGCCGCGCCTCCGCAAGCAGCAGGTCGTCGCATGAACGCATTTTTCGCAGGGATCGTGATTCCGTTCGCCGCGTCGTCGGCCTTCGCGCAAGGCATCGACCCGCGCGACATCCGTGCTTGCACCGACGTCGGCAACGACGCCGCACGCCTGGCGTGCTACGACCGAGCCACGCATCGCGACGACACCGCCGCGCAGCGCGACGCGGACCGCACGCTGCGCGAAACCGGCGTGTTCGCGCCGGGCGCCGCCGCGCGAACGGCGGCAGCGCCCGCGAGCGATGCATCCGGGGCGAAACCCTTGCACCCGCGCGACCTGCTCGACAGCCGCTGGGAACTCGATCCGTCGAGCAAGCTCGGCACCTACAACCTGCGCAGCTACAAACCCGTCTACGTGATGCCCGTGTTCGCGACGAGCCGGCAGAACAGCCAGCCCTACAGCCCCAATCCGAACAACGCAGTAAAGGATGCCGGGCATCTCGACAACGTCGAGGCGAAATTCCAGCTCAGCCTCAAGACCAAGGTCTGGCAGGGCGTGTTCGGCGAGGAGGGCGACTTGTGGGTCGGCTACACGCAGTCGTCGCGCTGGCAGGTCTACAACTCGAAGACCTCGCGTCCGTTCCGCGAAACCGACTACGAGCCCGAGGCGATGCTCATGTTCGGCACGCACTACGACGTCTTCGGTTGGGACGGCCGCCTGCTGAGCATCGGCTTCAACCACCAGTCCAATGGTCGCAGCGATCCGTATTCGCGCAGCTGGAACCGCATCGTCGCCGACCTCGGTTTCGAGCGCGACGGCTGGACGGTCATGCTGCGCCCGTGGTGGCGCGTCCCGGAGAAGTTCAAGGACGACAACAACCCCGACATCCTCGACTACGTCGGCCGCGGCGAAATGCAGGTCGTGCATTCTTGGAACAGTCAGGAATTCGCGCTGACCCTGCGCCACACGCTGCGCTTCGGCGACAAGAACCGCGGCTCCGCACGCCTGAGCTGGAGTTTCCCGATCTCTGGCAACCTGCGCGGCTACGTCGAAGCGTTCTCCGGCTACGGCGAAAGCCTCATCGACTACAACCACGAGGCGACCTACCTCGGCGTCGGGCTGTCGCTGCTGGATTGGTATTGAACGCGCGGCTGCTAAGGCGCGCATCAAGGAATTCAGGTCTCATTGAACGCCCAGCCAGCACTTTGAGTCGTCCGCCGTTTGCTGTCGCATTTTGGTGCATTCCGGTTCGAACGAAGTTTCATCGGATTCGTCGGACGACAAGATTCTCGTCTGAATAGAACCGGCGATTTCAAACCCGTTTCGGAAGATCAAGTCAACCGCGCCCGCCAATTGGAAATTGGCAATCGTGACTCCCGACGCGGACACGTTAATGGCAGTTCCGGAAGTGATCGTGCATACACCTTGTGGACAAGGCATGTCGTTCCACAGTTCGTCAATGAATCCTGTGCCATTGGTGCGCGCGAAATAAACGCCCGCGGCAAGGCCGCCATAGGTGTAGTTGCCGGTGGCGTCAGGAAATGCCGAGCCAAGCAAAGTGCCCGCCGAGTTGTAGATGCGGACAGTACCATCCGAGATTGGCTGGCCGGTGGCGCTCGCGGTGACCTTGCCGGCAATGGAGCCACCCGCATCGAGTGCGAAGTTCGCGGTTGCTGCACCCGCTCCGATCGAGATTGGTGTTCCGGACGTAAACGTGCAGATACCCTGCGCGCAGGGCTTGTTGTCCCAGAGTTCGTCAAAGAAACCGGTAGCGTTAGTGCGTGCGAAGTAGCTGCCAGTCGCGAGGCCGCCGTAGGTGTAGTTACCGGCGGCATCAGGAAATGCCGATCCGAGCAATGTGCCTGCTGAATTGAAGACGCGGACGGTGCCGGTCGAAATCGGCTGGCCGGTGGCGCTTGCGGTGACTTTGCCGGTAATGGAGCCCCCGGCGCTGAGCGCGAAATTCACCGTCGTGCCTCCCGTTCCGACAGAGATCGGCGTGCCTACCGTTACGGTGCAATTGCCATTCGCACAGGGAATACCGTTCCAGAGCTGGTCGGCGAACCCGGTGGCGTTGGTGCGCGCGAAGTAAGTGCCGACAGCAAGACCGCCGTAGGTGTAATTGCCGGCGGCATCAGGAAACGCCGAACCTAGCAAAGTGCCAGCCGAGCTGTAGATACGGACGGAGCCGGTCGAAATGGGTTGCCCGGTCGTGCTTATGGTGACCTTGCCGTTAATCGAACCGCCCGTGTCGAGTGAAAAGTTCACGGTTGTCGTCCCAGTTCCGACCGAAATTGGTGTTCCCGACGTAATCGTGCAGACACCTTGAGCGCAAGGCTTGTTGTCCCAGAGTTCGTCAAAGAACCCGGTGGCATTGGTGCGCGCGAAATAGGTGCCCGTAGCAAGACCGCTATAGGTATAGTTGCCGGCAGCATCAGGAAACGCCGAGCCAAGCAGAGTCCCGGTCGATCCGTAGATGCGGACGGTGCCAGTCGAAGTCGGCTGGCCGCTGGCGCTTGCAGTGACCTTGCCAGCAATGGAGCTGCCTGTATCAAGCGCAAAGTTCACAGTCGTGGCTCCCGCTCCGACCAAGATCGGTGTTCCGGCAGTGATCGTGCAGACACCCTGAGCACAGGGTTTGTTGTCCCCGAGTTCGTCAAAGAAACCGGTTGCGTTGGTGCGTGCGAAATAGGTGCCCGCGGCGAGGCCGCCGTAGGTGTAGTTGCCGCTGGCATCCGGGAAGGCCGAGCCGAGCAGCGTGCCGGCCGAGTTGTAGATGCGGACGGTGCCGGTCGAAATGGGCTGGGCGGTCGCTGATGCCATAACTCTGCCTTCGATGGAGCCGGCGACAGCACTTGTTGCCATGTATGCGAACACGGCGAGACCAGCGAGTCTTTTGAGCATGAGCACTCTTCCTCCTTCCGATGGAATGCAACTGGATATTTTTCTTGGCGCGCAGATTCGAAAGAATCACCTGCATTGCCACTAAAGATTCTGGTAATTCGGCCCGCTGCCGCCTTCCGGTGTCGTCCAGGTGATGATCTCGTACGGATCCTTGATGTCGCAGGTCTTGCAGTGCACGCAGTTGGCGGCGTTGATCTGCAGGCGCGCGCCAGCGTCGTCGCGGACGATCTCGTAGACGCCGGCCGGGCAGAAACGCTGGCACGGGTTGCCGTATTCCTCGGCGCATTTCGTGATGCAGACGTTCGTGTCCGCGACCTTCAGGTGGATCGGCTGATCCTCGTCATGCTCGGTCGCGGCGAAATAGACGCCGGCGAGCCGGTCGCGCGGCGCGAGCGTGCGTTCGACGTACGCGGGTTGCTCGGGCGAGGGCGCGTTCGGGCCCGGGTGCTGCGCGGCTTCCGCGGCGTCGAGCTTGTGCAGCGACGACCAGTCGGCATGGTTCTTCAGCGTCCACGGCGACAGGCCTTGCGTGACGGTTTCCCAGCCCGCGTTGGCGAGGCCGAGCCACAGCCCCTTGTTGAAGCCGGGGCGGATGTTGCGCACCTTTTTGAGTTCGGAGACGACGGCCGACTCGCGCAGTTTCGCGTTCCAGCCCGTGCTCACGCCAGTCGCGGCGAGGTGTTCCGCAGCGAGCATGCCCGAGCGCAGCGCCTGATGCGTGCCCTTGATCTTCGGCACGTTCATGAGGCCGGCCGAGTCGCCGATGAGCAGCGCACCCGGCATCTCGACTTTCGGCAGCGATTGGAAACCGCCTTCGATGAGCGCACGCGCGCCGGCCGAGACGATGCTCCCGCCTTCCAGCAAGGGTTTCACGAGCGCGTGGTTCTTGAGCTGCTGGAACGCTTCCCACGGCCGGAACAGCGGGTCGGCGTAGTCGAGCCCGGCGACGAAGCCGATCGCGACGCGATCCTTGTCCAGGTGATAGATGAAACTGCCGCCGTAGGTCGACGTGTTGAGCGGCCAGCCGAGCGTGTGCATGACCTTGCCTGCCTCGGCGCGGCCCGGCGGCAACTGCCACAGCTCCTTGATGCCGATGCCGTAGGTTTGCGCATCGCTGTCCGCGTCGAGTTGGTATTTCGCGATGAGCTGCTTGCTGATCGAGCCGCGGCAGCCTTCGGCGAGCACGGTCGTCTTCGCGCGGATGTCGATGCCTTGCGTATAGCCGGCCTTGTGCGTGCCGTCTTTCGCCACGCCCATGTCGCCGATGCGCACGCCGCAGACGGCGCCGCCGTCGTCGAACAACGGTTCCGCCGCGGCGAAACCGGGATAGATTTCCACGCCGAGCGCTTCGGCTTGCGGCGCGAGCCACGCGCACAGCGCGCCGAGCGAGACGATGAAGTTGCCGTGGTTGTGCATCTGCGGCGGCGTCAGCGGCGACTGGATCGCGCGTTCGCCATCGCGCAGGAACCAGAACTCGTCCTTCGTTACCGGCACGCAGATCGGCGGCGGATTCTTGCCCCAGTCGGGCAGCAGTTCGTTGAGCGGTTCGGGCTCGATGACCGCGCCGGACAGGATCTGCGCGCCGACCGTCGACGCCTTCTCGATGACGCACACGGACAACTCGGGCTTGAGCTGCTTCAGGCGGATCGCGAACGCGAGGCCGGCCGGGCCGGCGCCGACGGTGACGACGTCGTACTCCATGGTGTCGCGTTCGCTCATCGGCTGGCTCCGTCGGTCGGCTTGCGTGATCGAACGATTGTCGGCGTTCGCGCGCGGCGCGGCAAACATCCCGTGTCGTGCTGCGTCGCGCGTGGCGACCCTTCGGCGCGCGCAGGCATAATCGTCGTTCCACGATCGGCATGAGTTGCGATGAACTCCCTGGGCGATACCGAACTGCGCGGCGCGGCCGCATTCCAGCAATTGCATTGGCTCGCCGCCGGACGCACCGACGGCGCGGCGCTCGAAGCGGCGTACCGCAGCGCGATCGCGCGCGACAACGGCGCGTTGCACGCGTTCCTCACGCTTGACGAAAGCGCCGCGCAGCAGGCCGCCGCGAGTGACGCGCGCCGCCGCGAAGGCCGCACGATCGGCCGCCTCGACGGCTTGTGCGTCGCGATCAAGGACAACATCGACGTCGCCGGACTGCCGACCACGGCGGGCCTCGCCACGCGTCGCGCGCATCTCGCGCAGGCGGACGCGAGCGCGGTCGCGCGCCTGCGCGCCGCGGGCGCGACGATCCTCGGCAAGACCAATCTCGACGAAGGCGCGCTCGGCACTTCGAGCGCGAATCCGCATTTCGGTACGGTGCGCAATCCGTGGCGACACGACTTCGGTGCGGGCGGCTCGTCGGGTGGTTCCGCCGCTGCGGTCGCCGCCGGTTTGTGCAGTTTCGCGCTCGGCAGCGACACGCTCGGTTCCGTGCGTATTCCTGCGAGCCATTGCGGCGTGTTCGCGCTCAAGCCGACGCATGGCGAGATTTCCGCGCGCGGTCTCGTGCCCGCGGCGCGTCGTCTCGACTGCGTCGGCATCCTTGCGCGCGCGGTCGAGGATCTCGCGATCGTCTTGCAGGTGCTCGTCGCGCACGATCCGGCCGACCCGCGTTCGCGCCGCCGCCGCGTACCGCTGCAAACGCCGGATTGGGAGCCGGGCAACCTGCGTACCGCGTTTGTGCGCGACCTTGGCGGGCTTGGCGTGTCGGACGACGTATGCGCCGTGTTCGAGCACGCGGTCGCGCATCTCGCCGCGCCGCTCGGCCAGCGCGTCGAAGTCGATTTCTCCGACCACGACCTCGCGCGCACGCGTCGTGCCGCACTGTTGCTCATGGAAGCCGAACTCGGTGCCGAGTTCGCGCACGACGATCGCGAAGCGATGTCGCCGCGCCTGCGCGGCATGCTCGACTACGCCGCGCGCAAGTCCGCCGTCGATTACGCGGCCGCCGATCGCCTGCTCGACGCGACCGTGCTCAAGGCGCGCCGCGTCTTCGCCGGCATCGACGTGCTCGTGCTGCCGACCGTCGCGAACGGCCCGCAGGCATCGAGCGTCGAGGAACGTGCGAACGACGCCGATCTCACCAGCTTCGCGAGCCTCGCCGGCTGTCCCGCCGTGAGCCTGCCGATGGGCACGCTGCCGGATGGCATGCCGATCGGCCTGCAACTCGTCGGCGCGCCCGGTTCCGACCTGCGTTTGCTCGAACTCGCCGCGATCTGCGCCGCAACGCTCGACGCCGCGCCGCGTTACCCGGCGGGCTGAATGCGCGCCGCGCCGATGTCGGCGCGGCATGCTTGCGCGGTGATGCGGAATCCGGCCGCGCCATTAAAAAGCCCCGCCGAAGCGGGGCCTTGAAGGTTCGGCTGGCGACACCCGAAGCTCGGGCGTCGCCCTGGCCGCCGTTACAGGCGGCAGCCGTCGAAGCCGTTCTCGAAGACCAGATCGGTGTTCGTGCCGACCGAGACCGGAGCGCTCACCGCGCTCAGCGAACCGCTCGTCGCCTTCACGGTGAGACCCGAGGCGATCGTGTGGAACGATAGCGTGCTGCTCAGCGTTGCCACGCCGTTGCTGATCGTCACGCTGCCGAGGTCGACGCTGCCGCCGCAGGCGGCGATCGTGAAGTCGGCCGTACCGCCGACCGGCAGC
>JAKPAN010000174.1 GCA_029779475.1 Pseudomonadota bacterium | reverse complement strand
CTGGGTGTCTCGTTCTTCGAATCGTGTTCGACCTTCGAGAACGCGAGCAGCGGCACTTACGTCAAGAACGTCGCCGCGCTCAAATACGCTGCGCGCGCCGCCGCCGCGCCGTACAAGCTGCCGTCCGGCCCGGACGCCTACAACCTCGCCGCGACCGCGCCCACGCTGGGTGCCGGCGGTTACTACACGACGGTCAGCGCGACCATCGACGATGTACGTTACAACCAGTCCAACGGCACGCAGACGACCTACGTGATCAAGGGTGCCAACGCCTACGTGGACCGGCTGCCGTGGGATCCGATGGCGACGCCGATCCCGCTCTCGGCCAGCGACGGCGCGTTCAACGGCAAGACGGAAGCCGTGCGCGGCGACGTCAGCCTCGCGGGCCTCTCGCCCGGCCGCCACCTGATCTACATTCAGGGCGTCAACACGTTCGGCGGCGGCGCAGGCACATCAGGCACGCCGGACGCGCTGTTCGTCGACGTGCCCAATCCGCCCGGCAACGTCACCGTCACGCCGCAAGTCGCGGGCGACGGTTCGATCTTGCCATCGACGCCGCAGACCGTGGCGGCGGGAACGGTCCTGCAATTCACCGTGACGCCGGTGACCGGCAACCACATCATCGGCGTCGTCGGCTGTCCCGGCACGTTCGCGGCGCCGCTCTTCACCAGCGCGCCGTTGCAAGCCGACTGCACGCTGGTCGCGACGTTCGACATCAACCGCTACGCAATCGGCGGCACGGTTGCCGGCCTGGACGCGAGCGGCCTCGTGCTCCAGCTCAACGGCGGCGGCGATCTCGCGATCGCGGCCAATGCCACGAACTTCGCATTCCCGACCACGCTCACGCACGGCTCGGCCTACGAGGTGACAGTCGCGCAGCAGCCGGCGAACCAGCTTTGCAGCGTCAACAATGGCGGCGGCACGGCGAACGCCGACGTCGCGGACATCGCCATCACCTGCGTCGCGCATCCGGACGACACCATCTTCAAGGACGGTTTCGACGCCGGCTGAGCGCAGCGGTCACGCGGCGACGGGCGTGCCGGACGCGCCCGTTGCGCTGCGCGAACTCAAGTTCGACGAAGCGCTCGAACGTGCGCCGCGCGCGTGCGCGCCCGGTAACCTTGATCTCAAGGCATTGCGTGCGGCGGCGGCCGATCCGGAGCGCGCATTGCATCGCCGTTGAGTTCGGCGCGACGTGCCATCACGGATGTTTCGCATCGCCCGCCGCTGAACCGAGCCGCACGATGCGCTTGCGTGTCTCGCCGTTGCGCACCACGGTCAGCGTGACGTTGCGGCCGATGTTCGCGCGCAGCGCGTCCTGGAACGCGGTCTTGCCCGCGATCGCGCGTTCGTTGACCGCAGTGACGAAGTCGCCGGCCATGAGGTTCGCGCGCGAGGCCGGCGTGCCGTTGACGACCGAGCCGATCTGCACGCCGCCGCTGCCGCCGAGCGTTTCGCGTTCGGCCGGTCGCAGGTCGCGGAACGTCGCGCCGAAGGCGAGACGGAAGCGCACGTAGAAATTCGCGAGCCACGTCGCATTGCCTTGCGCGGCGGGCGCGTAAAGCAGCACGCGATCCGCGCCGACCGCGCGCGACTGGCGTTCGACTTCGCTGCGCGCCGATGTTTCGTCGCCGCCATAGCGGCCGCTGCCGATGCGCACGAAACCTTCGTTCGCCATGCGGTTTGCGTCGGCGCCTTCGTTGCTCGCGACGATGATGGCTGCCATGTCCGGTGCGGGCGCGGCGCGCATCTGCGCGACTTCGCCGGCATCGCGTTCGCTCGTGTACTGCGCGGCGGGCGTCAGGGTTTCGCCGGGCGCCTCTTCGCCGGGCAGGGTGTGGCGGACGCTTGCGCAGGCCACGATCAGCAGCGACGCCGCGGCGCCAAACGAAAAACGGAGCAGGGCATGACGGTTCACGGCGGTTCCTCGCGGGCGGGCAATGGCGGGCGCCGACGCAATGCAAATTCGTGCAACACGCGGCGCTGGAAGGCGTCCGCGCGCAGTCTAGACGCGCCCGCATGAACGGCGTTTGCTAGCATGCGCCACCTTCATCGGCAGCCGACACATGAGCATCCTCCGCATCTATTTCCGCGTGATCGCGCTGCTCGCACCGGAGAAATGGCTGGCGACCACGCTCGCGCTCGCGAACCTCGCGCTCGCCGGCGTCTACTTCCTCGAACCGTGGCTGTTCGGCCGCGTCGTCGACGCGTTGTCCTCCCCGCAGAAACATGAGGTGTGGAAGCTGATCTGGAGCTGGGCTGGCGTCGGACTCGGCGGCGTCGTCGCCAGCGTCTGGGTGTCGCTGTACGCCGATCGCCTCGCGCATCGCCGTCGCCAGGCTGCGATCGCGAGCTACTTCGAACACGCGATCGCGTTGCCGCTCGCGTTCCACGGCCAGCACCACACGGGACGGCTGCTGCGCATCATGCACAGCGGCACGGGCAATCTCTTCAATCTCTGGCTCGGTTTCTTCCGCGAGCATCTGACGACGCTGCTGTCGATCGTCGTCATGGTGCCGCTCGCGCTGCACATCAACTGGAAGCTCGCGCTGCTCATGATCGCGCTGATGACGAGCTTCGCCACGTTCAACGCGATCGCGATGCGCAAGACACACAAGGCGCAGGGCGAAGTCGAGGAATTGCACCACGAGATTTCCGAGCGCGCCGGCGACGTGTTCGGCAACGTGCTCGTCGTGCAGAGCTTCACGCGGCTCGCCGCGGAAGCCGCGGCGATCCGCGAC
Organism: Pseudomonadota bacterium; assembly: GCA_029779475.1. Classification (GTDB taxonomy): domain Bacteria; phylum Pseudomonadota; class Gammaproteobacteria; order Xanthomonadales; family Rhodanobacteraceae; genus Dokdonella_A. The sequence goes on along the minus strand of JAKPAN010000174.1, from coordinate 2,704 downwards.
ATGATGCGCCGCGCGCTCGCCGCGCAATATCCGGTGCTGCGCGGTTGGGCGTGGTTGTCCGTCGCCAACCGTGCGGCGAGTACGCTGACCATCGTCGCGATCTTTGCGCTCGGCGCGTCGCTCAACGTCAAGGGCGAAGTCACGGTCGGCGCGATCGTCAGCTTCGTCGGCTTCGCGATGATGCTGATCGGCCGCCTCGAACAGTTCGCGAGCTTCATTTCCGGCTTGTTCTTCCAGACGCATTCGCTGCGCGACTTCTTCGCCGTGCTCGATACGCCGCTGACCTTGCAGGACGATTCGAGCGCGCCGAACCTGCCGCACGTGAAGGGCGAAGTCGAATTCGACAACGTCTCGTTCGGCTACGACGCTTCGCATCCCGCGCTGAAAAACCTGAGTTTCCGCGTGCGCGCGGGCGGCACCGTCGCGCTGGTCGGGCCGACGGGCGCGGGCAAGACGACTGCGCTGAGCCTGCTCTATCGCGCCTACGATCCGAGCGAAGGCCGCATCACGATCGACGGTATCGACATCCGCACCGTCAACCTCAATTCGTTGCGCAGCGCGATCGCGGTCGTGTTCCAGGACCCGGGGCTTTTCTATCGCTCGATCGCGGACAACCTGCGCATCGGCGATCCCGACGCGACGCAGGAAGAACTCGAAGCCGCCGCGCGCGCAGCCGAGGCGCACGACTTCGTCGTCGTCAAGCCGGACGGCTATGCGACGCTCGTCGCCGAACGTGGCCGTTCGCTGTCCGGCGGCGAACGCCAGCGTCTGTCGATCGCACGCGCGATGCTCAAGGATGCGCCAATCCTGATCCTCGACGAGGCAACCAGCGCGCTCGACAACGCGACCGAGGCGCGCATCCAGCGCGCGCTCAACAAGCTCACCGCACAGCGCACGACGTTCGTGATCGCGCACCGCTTGTCGACCGTGCGCAACGCCGATCTCATCCTCGTGCTCAAGCACGGCGAACTCGTCGAGCAGGGCACCTACAAGGAGCTCGTCGCGCTCGGCGGCTTGTTCGCCGAACTCGACGGGCAAGGGCAGTTCGTCGCCGACGCGGTGGACGACGGCGCGGACGTCGAGCTCGAGCAAACGGGCTGAGTTGCATCGTCGCGCCCGAACGCGGCGCGAATCTTCGATTTTCCCGTAACCCGCCGATCAATCCGGGCGACGCCCGTGCGCGTCCATGACTTCCGGCCGATTCACTATTATCAAGTCAACAATAAGATTCGCTCATGCTTAGTGGATAAGCGGAGCGCTGCCGTGACCGAAATCGAGACCGAAGCGCACGTCTGGAAATTCCACAAGGAACTGTCCGCCGGCATCGTTTCCTTGGTGCTGCTCGCCGTGCTCGCCAATGCGAAGAAGCCGATGTACGGCTACCAGATCGCGCGCCAGCTCGATGAAACGGGCGAGGGCGTGCTCAGCGGCAAACAGAGTGCGCTGTACCCCGTCCTGCGCAATCTCGATGCGGCCGGTTTGCTCGCGAGCGAAGTCGAACCGTCCGTCGCCGGGCCGCCGCGACGCTACTACCGCATCACCCCGCTCGGTCGCCGCGTGCTCGGCGACTGGGGCTACGCGTGGACGACCACGCGCGATTTCGTCGATGCCGTGCTGGAGGGGCCATGAACAACACGCCGAAAACGATCCGCGAATATCTCGATCAATTGCGCGCCGCGCTCGCCAACGCCGATCCTGCGCTCGTGCAGGACGCGCTCTACGACGCGGAAGACCACCTGCGTTCGGAAATGGCAGAAAACCCCGGGAAATCCGAGGCCGACGTGCTCGCGAAGATCGCCAACAGCTACGGTGCGCCGAGCGAGGTCGCGGCGATCTACGTCGAGCAGGAGCGCGTCGTCACGCAGGCTTTGCGTCCGCCGCCGCCGCCGGAGCGTCGCAGCGTATGGGGCCGCTTCTTCGGTGTCGCTGCGGACGCGCGCGCGTATGCGTCGCTGTTTTACATGCTGTTGTCGCTGGCGACGGGCATCTTCTATTTCACCTGGGTCGTGACCGGATTGTCGCTGTCGATCGGTTTGTCGGTGCTCATCATCGGCGTCGTCGTGCCGATCGTGTTCTTCGGTTCGGTGCGCGTGCTCGCGCTGGTCGAAGGGCGCCTCGTCGAAGTCATGCTCGGCGAGCGCATGCCGCGGCGGCCGGTCTACGCCGATCGCGAGCGGCCGCTGCTCCAGCGCATCGGCGCGATGTTCACCGACCCGCGCACGTGGTCGACGCTGCTCTACATGCTGCTCATGCTGCCGCTCGGCATCGCCTATTTCACGATCGCGGTGACGGGCATCGCGACCTCGCTGGCGCTGATTTTCGCGCCGTTCGCGGAACTGCTTTCGCACTTCGGCGCGTTCGACGGCAGCGTCGGCATCGTCGTCGATGGCGACGTGATCGTGCCACCGCTGGTCGTCGCGCCGATCGCGTTCGTCGTCGGCGTGATCGGGTTGTTCGCGATGCTGCACGTCGCGCGCGGCGTCGGGCGCTTGCAGGGCGCGTTGGCCAAGCACCTGCTCGTGATGTCGTCGCGCTGACGAAAGCAGCTATTCGCAAGCCGGCCATGATCGGCCGGCTTGTGAAGCAATCGTTCAACGCAGCACGCGCACCTGCACCTGAGCCGTGGCGCCGCCGGCGGCGAGCGCGGTGATCGTCTGCGTGCCCGCATCAGGGAATTTCTGCTCGATCGCAGCGCCGGCATGCG
>JAKPAN010000143.1 GCA_029779475.1 Pseudomonadota bacterium | reverse complement strand
ATCGTCAGCGAATAGCCGTAGAGCGCGCCGCCGTACGCGCCTTCGCCGCCCGCGTAGCAGTTGCGCACGGTCGTGTCATAGAGCTGCACGTAGCCCGCCGACGCGATGCAGCCGCCGCCGGCGACGTGGAAGCCGGTCGCGCGGTCGCGGCCGTTGCGCACGCTCAGCGCCTTGAACGTGAGCGTGCCGCCATAGGGATGGATGAGCACGCGGTCGAGGCCGGCGCCGTCGATCGCGAGCTTCTCGCGGCCCGGGCCTTCGAGCGTGAGGTTGTCGAGGTCGACTTCGATCGCGCCGGTGGTAAGTGTGATCGTCGAGCACTGGAGCTGCGTGAGGTCGATCGTGTCGCTGTCCGCCGCAGCGGCGACGGCCGCGCGCAGGCTGCCGGGGCCATCGTCGTTGCAATTGCCTACGACCGCCGCGACGCGCGGGCTGCCGGTCGTGCCGCTTGCGGCTTTTCGCGGTGCGGGCAGCGCCGGGAAGATGCGACGCGTCGCATCGGTGCGGACGCGGACCCACGATGCATCGGGCTGCGTTGCCGCCGTGGCGGTCGAAGCCGATGCGAGCGCGCAAAGCAGCGCGGTGGCGAGGCGCTGTCGCGGCACGTGGCGTCGCGTCCGCGCGAGCGAGGTCGAAATCATCGTGAATCCCCAGGTATCGGCTTTCGACTTGTAACGAGGAAACGCGTCGAGACCGGACACCGGACGACGCGTCAGGCCATCTCGCGATCGCCGATCAGCACCACGTCCGCGCGCCGCGCCGCGAACAGGCCGACGCTGACGACGCCCGCGATCTGGTTGAGGTCGCGTTCCATCTCGACCGGTTGCGCGATGCGCAGGCGGTGCACGTCGAGGATCCAGTTGCCATTGTCGGTGACGACGCCGTCGCGCCAGACTGGCGTGCCGCCGCGCTTGACGAGCTCGCGCGCGACGTAGCTGCGCGCCATCGGGATCACTTCGATCGGCAGCGGAAACGTGCCGAGCACGTCGACGCGCTTGCTTGCGTCGATGACGCAGACGAACTTCTTCGACGCGGCGGCGACGATCTTCTCGCGCGTGAGCGCGGCACCGCCGCCCTTGATGAGGCAGCGATTGCCGTCGCACTCGTCGGCGCCGTCGACGTACAGCGGCAAATCGCCGGCCACGTTGAGGTCGAGCACTTCGATGCCGTGGCCCTTGAGCCGATTCGTCGACCACTCCGAACTCGACACCGCGCCGGCGATCTCGTGGCGGCGTTCGGCGAGCGCGTCGATGAAATGCGCGACCGTCGAGCCAGTGCCGACGCCGACGACCATGCCCGGTTCCACGTAGCGCATCGCCGCGCGCGCGGCCTTGCGTTTTTCTTCGTCCTGGCTCATGCGTTGTCGCTCCGCTTCGTTCATTCCATGCCGAGTATGACGTTCCACTGCGCCTTCGTGACCGGCAGGATCGACAGGCGATTGCCCCGCTGCAGCAGCGCGAAACCGTCGAGGCGCGATTGCGCCTTGAGTTCGACGAGCGGAATCGTGCGCGCGAGTTTGCGTTCGAAACGCACGTCGACGAGCATCCAGCGCGGATCCTCGTGCGTGGCTTTCGCGTCGAAGTATTCGCTCTTGCGCTCGAATTGCGTCGGATCGGGATACGCCGCGCTCGCCACGCGCGCGAGGCCGGCGACGCCGGGCACTTCGCAACTGGAGTGATAGAACAGCACGCCGTCGCCTTCGCTCATGCCGTCGCGCATGAAGTTGCGCGCCTGGTAATTGCGCACGCCCGTCCACGGCTCGACGCCGACGCGCGCGAGGTCGTCGATCGAGAACACGTCGGGTTCGCTTTTCATGAGCCAGTAGCGCATGGCCCGCATCCGCGTCGTTTCGGAAAGCGCGATTTTATCAGCGCGCGATGCGATTCACGCGGGCGGCGGCGTCAGGTCGATCAATTCGCGCTCGGTGGCGACGTAGTCCAGGCGCACGTCCCACGGTTGCGCGTTGATGCGTTCGACTTCCTGCATTGCGTAACCGACGCCGACGAGCACGGGTTTGCCGACGTCCACGCGGCCTTGCAGGAACGAAAAGCTGCGATCGTAGTAACCGCCGCCGAAACCGAGCCGATGGCCGCCGCGATCGAAACCGAGCAGCGGCACGAGCACGACGTCCATCTCCTGCGGCGACAGGGATTGCCCGGGCGCGCAAACAGGTTCTGGAATGCCGTAGCGGTTCGGCGCGAGCGCGTCGCCCATGCGCCATGGCGCGAAACGCAGCTGGCCATCGTCGGCGACGATCGGCAGATGCCAGATCTGGCCGCGCGCCAGCACGCCGGCCATGAGCGCGGCGAGCGGCAATTCGCCTGCCGTGGCCCAGTAACCCGCGATGCGGTGGTCGGTGATGAATTCGGGAACCTGTTCGACCTGCGCGACGAGCCCCTGCGCCGCAGCTACGCGCTGCGCCGCCGACAGCGCCGCGCGACATGCACGCAGGTCGCGGCGCAGTGCGGTGCGCGAGTTGTCATTCTTGGTCGATACAGTCATGCGCCGGATTTTCCCACGAACGCAGCGGCTGCGAAGCGATGGCGTTCAACGGAAGCCCGTGTTTGCGGGCATGACTTCGACGTTTTAGCGGCGTTTCGCGAGGCGTGCGTGCGCACACGAAGCGAGCAACACGTGCTTCGGTCTTTGGCGTGTTGGCGAGTTACATCGAAGCCGTGCTGTTGATGAAAAGTGCGGCCAAGGATGGCCGCTCTGGATCATCCGGAGTCGGATGCGCCGCTTGTTTGCGGTGCGGCTCGTCGAAACGGCGATCAAGGACGATCGCAAAGCGAAGGGTGGACATCCTCCGCGGGGCCGGTGCGCATCGAACGACCTTGATCCCAAGGATCAGGTGGGAAGGCCGACGTCGTCTCAAGGCTTTCCGCTCGCGGCGGACTTGCACAACGGCGGCGTGGAGCCGTCCCGGGGTCGTTTATAGGAACAAGGCAATATGTAAGAGTGCGCTGCCGGGCACCGCAGAGGACACCCGCGGCTATTGTAGTGACGGCGCGAAGGCGCGTTCAAGCTTGAGATTGATCGCCTGCAGTTTCTCTGCCAACGCCTGGTCGACGTTGCTTTCGCGCGAACGCATTTCGAGCAATTCGTGGCAGAAGTTGAGCGCGGCAAGGATCGCGATGCGGTCGACGCCGAGCGTGCGCGAGCTTTCGCGCATCTCGCGCATGCGTTCGTCCAGATGCCGTGCCGCGGCGAGCAGGCCGCTGCGCTCTTCGGGCGTGCATGCGACGTGGAATTCGCGGTCGAGAATGACGACCTTGACCGGTTCGCTTGCGCTCATGCCTGGCTCTGCTCCAGTGATTTGAGGCGCGCGATCATCGCTTCCACGCGCGAACGCGCCTGCTCGTTGCGCGCGATGAGCTGCGCGCGTTCGCCGACGAGCAGTTCCTGGCTCGCGCGCAGGCTGCGGTTTTCTTCCTGCAGGCTGCGGCACAGCGCGAGCAGGCGGTCGACGCGCTCGTCGATGGCGGACAGGTTCTGGTCGAGCGCGGACATGCCGGTGAATATAGCGGGATTCCGATGACAGAGACAGCGCGGTTCAGCCGCATCGCGGCGCAGCAAACGGCGCGTCTTCCAACTCAGCGATGCGCCGCTTCGACACGGCTCGCGCGTACCGCGAGCTTCTGCGCGTGGGCCTGCATGAACGCGGGGCACTGCTCCGGCCGCAGCGGCTCGGACAGCCAGTGGCCCTGGATTTCGTCGCAATCCTGCTCGCGCAGGTAGTTGACCTGTTCGACGTGCTCCACGCCCTCGGCGATGACGTTGAGGCCGAGCGAATGCGCCATCGCGATCACGGTCGCGGTGATCGCCTCGTCGTCGGGGTCGGAGGTCAGGTCGCCGACGAATTCCTTGTCGATCTTGAGCGCGTCGATCGGCAGGCGCTTGAGGTAGCTCAGCGACGAATAGCCGGTGCCGAAATCGTCGATGGCCAGACTCACGCCGACCGCCTTGAGCCGGCGCAGCATGGTGATGGATTGCTCCGCGTTGGCCATGACCATGCTTTCGGTGAGTTCCAGTTCGAGCAGCGAAGGTGGAATGTCATGGGCGGCGAGCACGTCGCTGAGGCGGCGCACGAGATCGGTGTGCATGAGCTGCGCCACCGACAGGTTGATCGACAGCGCGACGTCGCCGAGGCCCTCGTCGCGCCAGCGCGCAAGCTGGTGGCAGGCCTGCTCGATCACCCAGTCGCCGATCTCCACGATCATGCCGGTCTCTTCGGCGATCGGGATGAACACGCCCGGCGAAATGTCGCCCATCTCGGCGCTGCGCCAGCGCAGCAGCGCCTCGAAGCCGGTGATGCGCTCGTCCTGCAGCGACATCTTCGGCTGGTAGCGCAGCTGGAATTCGTCGCGTTCGAGCGCCTTGCGCATCGCGGCGACGGTCATCGCGCGCAGGCGCGCGGCCGCGTCCATCGCCTCGATGTAGATCATCCAGATGCGGCGGCCATGCTCCTTGGCCTGGTACATCGCGGTGTCGGCGAACTTGAGCAGATCGTTGGCGGTGGCGCCGTGGTCGGGGAAAAGGCTGATGCCGATCGACGCGGAGATGACCACTTCCTGGCCGTTGTCGAGCTCGAGCGGTTCCTCGAACGCGGACAGGATCTTGCCGGCGATCGCCTCGGCGTCGGCGCTGGCGTCGATGTCCTCGAGGACGACGGTGAATTCGTCGCCGCCGATGCGCGCGACGGAATCGTTGCCGCGCACGATGTGGCGCAGCCGCGCGCCGGCCGCGCGCAGCAGCGAATCGCCGGCGGCATGGCCCATCGAATCGTTGACGTGCTTGAAGCGGTCGAGGTCGAGGAACAGCACCGCGAGCCGCTTCTCCGTGCGTCGCGCGCGGGCGATGCCCTGGTCGATGCGTTCGATCAGCAGCGAGCGGTTCGGCAAGCCGGTGAGCGCGTCGTAGTTGGCGAGGTAGCGCAGTTCCTGTTCGGCGCGCTTGCGGTCGGTGATGTCGGTGATGACGCTGACGAAGTGCGTGCGGGCACCGCCGGAATCGCGCACTTCGAGCACTTCGCACCAACTCAGGAATTCCTCGCCGTCCTTGCGTTTTTGCCACAGTTCGCCGCGCCACTCGCCGTTGGCGGCGAGCTTCTCGCGCAGGTCGCGGTAGACGTCGCCCGGCTGGCGCGCGCAGTCGAGCACCGAAATCGGTTCGCCGCGGACTTCCGCCAGCTGCCAGCCGGTCATGTGCGTGAAGGCTGGGTTGACCGTGGTGAAACGGAAGTCGAGATCGGTGACGACGACCGCCTCGCCCATGCTGCGCAGCACCTCGTGCGCGATGCGGCGTTCCTGCGCGGCGGCGCGGTCGGCGGTGATGTCGCGCGTCGTCCCGCACATGCGCAGCGGCTGGCCGTGCGCGTCGCGCTCGACGATCCTGCCGCGCGCGAGGATCCATACCCAGTTGCCGTCGCGCGTACGCAGGCGGTATTCGGCTTCGTAGGTTTCCGTGTCGCCGCGGGTGTGCGCGTCGAGGTTGCGCTCCACTTGCGCGGCGTCGTCGGGATGCAGGTTGTCGCGGAACCAGTGGCTGAACTTCGCGTCGGTGCGCGCGTCCGCGCCCATGAAGAGTTGGCGCGAACCGGTGAACATGATGCGGTCGCCCGCCATGTCCCAGTCCCAGAAATCGTCGCCCGAGCCCCACAGCGCGAGGCGCAGGCGATCCTCGCGGTCGCGCAGGTCGCGATGGTGCGACATCACTTCGCGATGGCGCATGCGCTGCGCGCGCAGCAGGGCGAACACGGCGGCGAATCCGAGCAGGACATACGCGGTCTTCGCCGCCAGGCTGCTCCACCACGGCGGGATCACGTCGAGGTCGGCGCGCGCGATCGCCGGACTCCAGAAGCCGTCGCGATTGCTGCCGCGCACGCGGAAAACGTAATGCCCGGATTCGAGGTTCGCATAGACCGCTTCGTTGCGAGACCCGGCTTCGATCCAGCGTTCGTCGAACCCTTCGAGCTGGTAGGCGAAGCGGTTGCGCTCGGGCGCCGCATAGTCGAGCGCGGCGAATTCGAAGCGGACCACGCCATCGCGCGTGCGCATGCGCACGTGGTCGCTGGGCGCTGCGGTCTCGTTCGCGCCGACCTGCACGGCGGTCAGCACGACCGGCGCGACGAAACGGCTGCCGACGACGTTCTGCGGCCGGAACATGGCGATGCCGTTGCCGCCGCCAAATGCGAGTTCGCCGCCGCTCAGGCGCGTGCTCGCGCCGGAATTGAAGTTCAGTCCCTGCAAGCCTTGCGCGGGCGCGTAGGCCTGCCAGGTGTTGCTGGTGGTGTCGAGCGAAGCGAAGCCGCGGCTGGTGCCGAGCCAGAGCCGGCCGAGGCCGTCGTCCTCGATCGAATGGATCGCGCCCGCATCCAGGCCTTGCGGCCAGTGCGAGAAATGCGCGCGTTGCACGTCGAGCGCGTCCAAACGGTTGAGGCCGGATTGCGTGCCGATCCAGAGTTCGCCGTTGCTGTTCTCGTGGATCGACAACACCGCGTTCGACGACAGCGAATGGACGTCGTCCTGCACGTGGCGGAACAGGCGCATCACGCCGCTCGCGGGGTCGATGAGGTTCAGGCCGTTCGAGGTGCCGACCCAGAGCCGGCCGTTGCGATCTTCGTGGAGGGCGAAGACGGCGTTGCTGCCGAGGCTTTCGTTGTCGTGCATGCCGTCGTGGCGGAACCGCGTCCATTGGCCGCTGTCGATGTCGTAGCGCGCGAGTCCGCCGCGCATCATGCCGATCCACAGGCGTCGCCCGCTGCCGACGGCGAGGCTGTGCGGCTGCGCGTCGGCGATGCTCCGTTGCGCGCCGTCGGCGGGTTCGGCGAGCAACGTGAGCGCATGTTTTTGCGGATCGAAGCGGCCGACGCCGAGCGTCGTGGCGAGCCAGAAGCCGCCCGTGTCGGACGCGGCGATCGCATTCACCGCCGGCATCGACTGCGGCGATCCGGTGCGGCCGCCGCCGAGCACGGTGATGCGCGTTTCCGACTCGAAGCGGTTCTCGTCGACGCGGTAGCGCTTGAGGCCGCCGGCGCCGCCCATCCATACATCGCCGCGCGCATCCGCGGCGAGCGCGGCGACGTCGTTGAGGTCGGGCGATTCGATGTTCGCGTTGTGGTCGGCGACGTAGCGGAACGGCGTGCCCAGAGGATCGGTGCGGGCCAGACCGCGATCGTGCGAGCCGAACCAGA
>JAKPAN010000125.1 GCA_029779475.1 Pseudomonadota bacterium | reverse complement strand
GCATCGCTGAAGGGCGTCGGCTGCGATTGTCTCGGCCTCGTGCGCGGCGTGTGGCGCGAGGTGATCGGCAGCGAACCCGAAGCGCCGCCGCACTACGCGCCCGACTGGGCCGAGGCGAGCGGACGCGAACGCCTGATGGAAGCGGCGACGCGTCATCTTATCGAAGTGCCGCGCGATGCTTTCACCGAAGGCGACGTGTTGCTGTTTCGTTGGCGCGACGGCCTCGTCGCCAAACACGCGGCCATTGTCGTGACACGCACGACGATGATCCACGCGCATGACGGCGCTGTCGTGTGCGAGGTTGCGCTGTCGCCCTGGTGGCTGCGCCGCCTCGCATTCGTATTTCGTTTTCCCGGAGTTGTCTGATGGCTGCGCTTGTTCTGTCGATGGCCGGCGGCGCGGCGGGCGCGCTGTTCGGCCCTGTCGGCGCGATTGCCGGCCGTCTTGCCGGCGCGCTGCTCGGCAACGTCATCGATCGCAATCTCCTGACGCCGCATCGCTCGCTCGAAGGCCCGCGTTTGTCGGACCTCGATGTAATGGCGTCGAGCGAAGGCGCGCCGGTGCCGCGCGTCTATGGCCGCGCGCGCATCTCCGGTCAGGTGATCTGGGCGACGCAGCTTGAAGAAGTCGTGTCGCAGCGCGAGGAGGGCGGCGGCAAAGGCGGGCTCGCCGGCGGTGCGAGCACGACGACGTATTCTTACTTCGCGAATTTCGCGGTGGGCCTGTGCGAGGGCGAGATCGGCGGCATCGCGCGCATCTGGGCCGATGGCAAGCCGCTCGATCTGGCCAACATTGCGGTTCGCATCTATCGCGGCAGCGAAACGCAGGAAGCCGATCCGCTGATCGCGGCGAAACAAGGGAGCGGCGGCGCGCCCGCCTATCGTGGCCTCGCTTATGTCGTGTTCGAGCGCCTCGCGCTGGAGAATTTCGGCAACCGCATTCCGCAGCTCTCGTTCGAGGTGCTGCGTCCGGTCGGAAAACTCGAGCGCATGGTGCGCGCGGTGACGCTGATCCCCGGCACGACCGAATTCGGTTACGAGACGGCGACGGTGACGCGCGCGCTCGGTCTCGGACAATCCGCGCCGGAGAACCGTCATGTGTTCGATGCGCGTTCGGATGCGATCGCGTCGCTCGATCAGTTGCAGGCAGTGTGTCCGAATCTCGAACGCGTCGCGATTGTGGTGGCGTGGTTCGGCGACGATCTGCGCGCAGGCGAGTGCCGCATTCGTCCCTGCGTCGATAGCGCGATCAAAGCGACGAGCGGCGCGGTGTGGTCCGTGGCAGGCGTGACGCGCGGGGCTGCGCAAGTGGTGTCGCAGGTCGACGGACGGCCCGCATTCGGCGGCACGCCGTCCGATGACTCGGTGCGCCATCTCATC
>JAKPAN010000092.1 GCA_029779475.1 Pseudomonadota bacterium | reverse complement strand
CATCGAACTGTTCCTCAAGATCTGCGCCGCGGTCGAGTACGCGCATGGCCGGCTCGTCATCCATCGCGATCTCAAACCGGCCAATATCCTCGTCAACCGCGACGGCGAACCCAAACTGCTCGATTTCGGCATCGCGCGGCTGCTCGACGCCGAGATCGGCGGCAACGCGACCACCGTGATCAATGCGATGACGATGGCCTACGCGAGTCCCGAGCAGGTCGAAGGCAAGCCGCTCGGCACTGCGACCGACATCTGGTCGCTCGGCGTCGTGCTCTACGAACTCGTCGCCGGCGTGCGGCCGTTCGATCATTTGCGCAGCGAGCACGAGCGCTCCAACGCGATCGTCTCCGGCCAGATCACGCCGCCGAGCCGCAGCACTCGCACGCCACCGGCGCACACGGACACGACCGGCGCGCTCGCCACGCCTTCGCGGCGCATTCCCGCCGACGTCGACGCGATCGTGCTCAAGGCGCTGCGCCGCGAACCCGCGCAACGCTATGCAAGCGTCGCCGAATTCGCCAACGACCTGCGCCGCTTCCTCGCCGCGCGGCCCGTGCTCGCGCGGCGCGGCCAATGGACGTACCGCACGCAGCGGTTTTTGTGGCGCAACCGCTGGCCGCTCGCGGCCGCGTTCGTGCTGTTCGCCCTTGCCGCAGGCTTTACCTGGCGCACCGCGCTCGCCGAACGCGAAGCGCGCAGTCAGGCGCAGACTTCCGATCGCGTCACCGAATTCCTCACGTCGATCTTCGCGGCAAGCGACTCCAACCTCAATTCGGACATGCGCCACGATCTCACCGCGCGCGAAGTACTCGACGCCGGAACGGCACGCATCGAACGCGAACTCGCAAGCGAACCGCGCGTGCGCGCGCGCCTGTTCGAATCAGTCGGCAACGCCTATCGGCACATGAACGACAACAACCGCGCCGCCGGACTCATGCGCGAAGCGGCCGAACTCAACCTGTCGCCCGAAGTCGACCGGCCGCTCGATGCCGCGCGCTGCCTGGAAGCGCTCGCGAACCTGCTCGCCAACGGCGAATTCCGCGCGAGCGAAGCCGAAGACGCCGCACGGCGCTCGCTCGCGCTGGCGGAAAAGCTCACGCCGTCCGGTTCGCAGCAGGTCGCCAACGCCGTCATGGTGTTGTCGCTCGCGCAGAACCGCGCCGGCAACTACGCCGCAGCGGAAGCATCCGCACGAAAAACGCAGTCGCTGAATCTCGCGCTGCGCGGCCGCCCGGACAATCGTTTGACGTCGTCCTTCCACAACCTCTGCCTCATCCTCACCAACCGCGGCGACTACGACGCCGCCAATCGCGCCTGCGAGGCGGCACTGCCGATGTACGACGCGGGCGGCGAGACCGAGTCGGTCGGCAAGGCGACGACGCTGGCACGCTACACGCAAACACGCGCAGCACTGTTCGACGCGGCGGGTTCCGATGCCGCAATGGCACACGCCATCGACATCGTGCGCAACGCGCAAGGCGAACGCGGCCCCTTCCCTGCGCTGTTCGAACAGCGCAAGGCCGTCATCCTCGACGACCGCGGCGACTACGCGCAGGCCGCGACGATCCTCGACCACGTACTCGACACGCAGGCGCAGATCAACGGCAAGGACAGCGGCGAATATGCGGCCGTGCAATTCGAAATCGCGCGTCGACACGTGTTGCTTGGCGAGTTCGACGTGGTGACGCCGACGCTGCGCACGCTCGCCGCGTCCTTCGCGCAACGTTACGGCGCCGACGATCCGCGTGCCGCGAATGCGCAAGCCCTCCTCGCGCAGGCGCTGCTCGACCACGGCAACGCGAACGAGGAAGCGCGCGCCGCCGCGCAAGCCGCGAACGCGACATGGACGTCCAAGGACGATCCCGGCGCACCCGCTGCGCTCGATGCCGCCGCGACGCTCGCGCAATGGTTCGCGATGCGCGGCGACGCGGCGAACGCACAGCCGCTCCTCGCACGCGTGGAAGCGCCCGACTCGCGCGCGACCGTGTGGGCGCGCGTCCGCGCCGACCTCGCGCACGCGACGCTGGCGCGTGCGCGCGGCGACGATGCAGCCATGCTCGAAGCCGAACGCAGCGCCTGGGAGCGCCTGCGCGACACCGCCGGCGCGCAGCATCCGCAAACCGCTCGGGTCGGATTGCTTTACGCGCACGACCTGCGCGCTGCGGGGCGCGCCGGCGATGCCGATGTCATCGAAGCGTCGATGCGGCCTGTATTCGAACGCGCGTTTCCGGAGGATTCGGCGTTCCGGCATGGGCTGCGCAACCGCGTCGATTGAAGCAACGACGGCGGAGCAAGCCCTGCACGGGTTGCGAACCGCATAAGCTCGGCTCTACGTGTCTCCCCGTAAAGCGAAACCTGCTCCGCTGCTCTTGCTCCACCGACACGTCGCGAGCCGAGCAAGCTCGGCTCTATGCAAAGCGGATTTCCGCAAAGGACGGAAGCAGCCTCAGTGCGTCCGACCCTGGAAATCCAGCGCCATCTGCAATATGCCGTCGCCACCTTCGAGCAACACGACTCGCGCATC
>JAKPAN010000113.1 GCA_029779475.1 Pseudomonadota bacterium | reverse complement strand
GTCGTCCAGCGCGAGCCCGGCGGCGACGCTGCGCGCCGTGCGAAAGTCGAGCGCCGAACCGTCGACCCTACGCAACTCGCCGGACGGGAAACCGCCTTCGTCGAGCGCGATGAAGCGGTCGGCGTCGATCGTGATCTCGGTGTCGAGCACCGGCTTCGTCGGGTCGGCGCCGAGGTTGAAGAAGGTGTGGTTGGTGAAATTGGCGACCGTTTCCTTGTCGACGGCGGCCGCGCTCCACTCCATGCGCAGGCCGTTGGCTTCGGTGACGCGGTAGATCACGCGCACCGGCAGCGTCCCCGGATAGCCCTCCTCGCCGTCCTGGAAGACGTACATCAATTCAAGGCTGCTTTCGTCGAGCTGGCGCGCGGCGAAGACGCGGAAACGCGAACCGCGCGTTCCGCCGTGCAGGCTGTGTTGCCCGGCGTTGACGGTGAGCGCGACGGATTCGCCGTTGAGATCAAAGCGCGCGTTGCGGATGCGGTTGGCGAACCGCCCGATGAAGGCGCCCATCGACGGCTGTCCGGCAAGCACCGCGTCGATGCTGTCGTAGCCGAGCGCGACGTCGCCGGGCGCGCCATCGCGGTCCGGAACGAGGATCTGCTCGACCTTGCCGCCGTAGTTCGTGATCTTCGCGACCATCCCGTTGCCGTTGCGCAGTGTATAGAGCGCCACGGGCAGGCCGTCGATCGTCCTGGTGAAACGGCTCGCGTCGAGTTCCAGCGTTGCTGTCATGTTCGATTCCTCCGGAAGAGTGGTTCCGCGCGTCGCCGACATGGCAACACGCCAATTGGAACCATGATTCTAATAAATTACATCCATGGAATCGCAATTCTCTTTCGCAAGGCATTCGGCAAGCCAGCGTCAGGCGTCGCCCCACTCGCGCACGAATTGGCGGACGAAGTCCTCCATGAAGCGATGACGCTCTTCCGCCAGCGCGTAGCCGGCGGCGGTGTTCATGCGGTCCTTGAGCAGGAAGAGCTTCTCGTAGAAGTGGTTGAGGCTGGTGCCGGTGGCCGACTTGTAAGCCGCCGCCGTCGCGTGAATGACCGGCGCCACGCCGGGGTCGTGGAGCAGGCGGCCGGCGTGGCCGCCGTAGGCGAAGCAGCGCGCGATGCCGATGGCGCCGAGCGCGTCGAGACGGTCGGCGTCCTGCACGCACTTGCCTTCGAGCGAGCGCATCTCGTTCTTCACGCCGGCCCCCTTGAAGGAGATGGTCGCCACGATCTCGACGACCGCGGCGACGAGGTCGTGCGGCGCGCCTTCGCGCACGAGCAGGCGCTCGGCTTCGCGCGGGCCGATCGTGTCGTCGCCGCCGTGGAACTTCCAGTCGGCGATGTCGTGCAGCAGGGCGCCGAGCGCCGTCACTTGCGGCTCGGCGCCTTCCGCTTCGCCGATCTGCCGCGCCAGCATCCACACGCGATGGATGTGGTGCCAGTCGTGCCCGGAGCCTTCCGCGGCAAAACGCGCGCGGACGTGGTCGGCAACGCGGTCGACGAGGCTGGAAAGGTTCTCTGCGGATATGTTCATGGCGACTCCGGATCTGCGTGGCGAGTGGTACATGCGCTGGGCGCGAAGTGCGGCAGCAAGGCCTTGGCCGCT
>JAKPAN010000104.1 GCA_029779475.1 Pseudomonadota bacterium | reverse complement strand
CCAGCGCGAGTGGAACGGCGCGGGCACCTCGGCTTGCGCGTAGGGCGCGCGATCGGCGAAGCCGAGGCGCTCGTAGGCGCGATGCGCGTGCGTCATGAACGGCCCGGATTCGAGCCGCGCACTTCGATAGCCGAAGGCGCGGCCGTCGTCGAGGAGACGCTCGAGTATCCGCTCGCCCAGGCCGAGGCCGCGGAACTCAGGTCGCACGAAGATGCGCTTGATCTCGCAGGTCCCCGCGTCGAGGCGCCGCAGGCCACCCATGCCCGCCGGCCGCCCATCGACCTCGACCAGGTAGAACACGCCCTCCGGCGGCCGCTCGCCGCAGATCGCGTCGATCTTCGAGCGCACGTAGTCGGCCGCCGACGCGCCGAGCACCGCCGCGATGTCGATGCCGAAGTGACGCTCGAACGCCTCGAACAGCCACGACATGTACTCGACGTTGAGGTCGAGCACCGCAGCGCGTCGGGCGTCGGACCCGGCTTCGAGGAAGACGGGACCGGCGGTCGCGACGCGCTCCGTCATCGACGACATGCGGGCCGCGTCCGTGCCTCAGGCAGGCGTGATGTTCGCGTTGAGCCGGAACAGGTTGGCCGGATCGTAGCGACGCTTCAGCGCCGCGAGCCGCGGATAGTTGCCGAGGAAGTTGGCGTTCAGCGCCGCCGCGCCGTACGACTCGTCCATCTCGTTGATGTAGACGCCGCGCGTCGCGGGCTCGAGCGTCTTCCAGTACTCGCGCGCCCAGGCGACCGGGCCGGTCGAGTCCTGGCGCGCGGGCCAGTCGGAGAACACCATCATGTTCAGCGTCGCGTAGCGGAACGGGAACGCTGTGGCCTCGGCCGGGACGCGGCCGATCGCGCCGCCGGCGTGCTGGAAATAGACCGTAGCGGTGCGCGTCGCATCGGCCTTCAGGCCGCGCAGGATCGCGTCGATAGTGGCTTCCGTGAGCTCGGTCGTGAAGCCGCTCTTGGTATAGCTGCCCTGCGCACGCGGATCCGTGATGTCGCCGGAGCGCTGCAGCGCCGCATAGTCGGTCGC
>JAKPAN010000096.1 GCA_029779475.1 Pseudomonadota bacterium | reverse complement strand
GGGCGAGGGATGGGGTATTATAGGCGCCCGTCGCGATCGGTCGAATACTTGGCCACGACGCGCTTCGCTTTTCCGTCCATTTTCCAGCGCGGCTGCCCGGGCCGCGTTCTTGCTTCATGCGCCTGACCAAACTCAAACTCGCCGGTTTCAAATCGTTCGTCGATCCGACGACGATCGCTTTGCCCGGGCAACTGGTCGGCGTCGTCGGTCCGAACGGCTGCGGTAAATCGAATGTGATGGATTCGGTGCGCTGGGTGCTGGGCGAATCGAAGGCCTCCGAATTGCGCGGCGAATCGATGCAGGACGTGATTTTCAACGGTTCGGGGTCGCGCAAGCCGGTGTCGCGCGCCGCCGTCGAACTGGTCTTCGACAACTCGCTCGGCCGTCTGAGCGGCCAGTGGTCGCAGTACGCCGAACTGTCGGTCAAGCGCCTGCTGACGCGCAACGGCCAGTCCGAGTATTACATCAACAATCTGCATGTCCGCCGGCGCGACGTCACCGACCTCTTTCTCGGTACCGGTCTCGGACCGCGCGCGTACGCGATCATCGGTCAGGGAACGATCTCGCGCCTGATCGAAGCCCGGCCCGACGAATTGCGCGTTTTTCTCGAAGAAGCCGCCGGCGTAACGCGCTACAAGGAAAGGCGCAAGGAGACCGAGCGTCGGCTGGCCGATGCGCGCGAGAACCTGACGCGCGTCGAAGACATCCGGCTCGAACTGGCGTCACAGATGGAGCGCCTCGAAAGTCAGGCCGGCGTCGCCCGGCAATACCGGCAACTGCAGGAAGAATTGACCGGCAAGCAGCACGTGCTGTGGCTCTTGCGCCGGCAGGAGGCGCAAAACGAACGCGAACGGCTGGCGAACGAAATCCAGCAGTCGGTGAACGAACTCGAAGGGCGGCACGCCACCTTGCGCGAACTCGAAGCGCGGCTGGAAGAAGCGCGCGAAAGCCATTTCGCGGCCAGCGACGGCGTACATGCCGCGCAAGGCCGGCTATTTTCGGTCAACGCCGAAGTCGCCCGGCTCGAGGCCGAAATCCGCCATCGCCGCGAGTCGCAGCGCGAATTCGCAGCGCGCACGGCGCAACTCGCCGCCGAGCACGCGCAGTGGCAGGCGCAAACGCTGAAACTGGCCACCGATGCCGAGCGCTGGCAGGAACTGCAGGCCCTGAGCGATCATCGCGTCGAACAGGGTCAGGCACGCCTGGAAGCCTGTCAGGCGCGTCTGCCGCTTGCCGAGGAAGCGCATGCGCAAGCGCAGGAGGCCGTCGGCCGGCAGCGGCAGGCGATCACGCAAAGCGAACAGCGTCTGCACGTCGAGCAGGCCAATCGCGGCCACGCGCAACGCGCGCTACAAACGGTGGCCGGTCGCCGCGAGCGCCTGATGCGCGACGCCGAAACGCTGTCCGCCCCCGACGATGACGCGTTGCTTGGCAAGCAGCAGCAGCTCGCCGAACTGCGCGAACGCCTCGAGTGGGCAACGCAGACGCAGCAGGAACAGCAGCACGCCTTGCCGGCGCTCGAACAGCAGCGGCGCAACGGGCAGCAGCGCCTGCAACAGGCGCAGAAGGAACGCGCCGAAGCACAGGCGCGGCGCACCGCTTTACAGCACCTGCAGCAGAAGCTGGCCGACAACGGCAAGCTCGCCGACTGGCTGCGCCGACACGGCATCACCGAAAGTGCAGCCTTGTGGCAATCGCTGCACATCGACGCCGGCTGGCAGGACGCGCTGGAAGCGGTGCTGCGCGAACGCCTGACGGCGCGGCCGTCGCCGGCGGCCGACGCGGCCTGGGCGGTCGACCGGCCGGGAGTGCGTCTGACGTTGCTGCTGCCGGCCACGGCGGAGACGTCGCCGCCGCCGGAGAACGCGGCCGACAGCCTGCGGGCGCGCGTACACTGCGCGCAACCGGCGTGGCAGGCGCTGCTGGCCGACTGGCTGGCCGGTGTGCGCACGGCGCCGGATCTGGCGACGGCGCTGGCGCGGCGCGACGAACTGCGTGACGGCGCCTGCTGGGTGACGCCGGCCGGCGACATCGTCGGCCGACACGCACTGACCCTCTTCGCGCCCGATGCCGGCGCGCATGGTCTGCTCGAACGGCAACGCGAAATCGATGCGCTGTCGGCGGTGATCGACGCACACGAGCACCACGTGCAGCAGGCGCAGGCGCAGCAGGGCGACGTCGAGCGGCAGCTGGCCGAAACGCAGAGCGCCCTGCACGATGCTCGCCAGCAACTAAACGCCCTGCAAAGCCGTGCGCACGCGCTGCAAGTCGACACCTTGCAGCTGACGCAAGCCGGCGAGCGTTTTCGAGAACGGCAACGGCAGATCAGCGACGCTCTGGCTGAACTGCTCGCCGAGGAAGAGAACGAAAACGAGCGTCTGCTGCTCGCCGACGAAGCGATCGACGCGCTGCGCGAGGAGATCGCCGCGCAGCAAGCTCTGTTCGACCAGGCGCACGCGCGCAGCGAAACCGGCGAACACCGTCTGCGCGACGAACGCGAGCAGCTCAACCGCGCCGAGCGCGAATGTCGGGAAGCCGAATTTTCGCAACGCGAATGCGGGAGCAAATTGCAGGAAATCGCCAGCAGCCAGACCCTGGCGACGCAGCAACTGGAACGCATCGCTATCGAGCAGGCGCGCTGTGCGGAAAATGCCGCCGCGCTCGACGCCGAGGAACTCGAACCGCAACTGCACACCGCGGTCGATCAGCGCTTGGCCGGCGAGCAGGCGCTGGCGCAAGCGCGCGAGGCCCTGGAGTCGGCGGCACAGGGCTTGCGTACGCTCGATGAACAGCGGCTGCGCGTCGAACAGACGCTCGAGCCGCTGCGCGAGGCGATCGGCGGATTGAAACTCAAGGAGCAAGCTGCCGCGCTGAGCGCCGAGCAGTTCGCCACGCAACTCAGCGCAGCGCAGGCCGACGAAGCGGCGTTGTGCGAGCAACTGCCCGGCGCACGCGCGACGCCGCTGCAGGCGGCGATCAATGCCTTGCAACGCGCGATCGACGCGCTCGGCGACGTGAATATGGCCGCTCTCGGCGAACTCGAGGCGGCGCGCGAGCGCAAGAGCTTTCTCGATGCGCAATCGATGGACCTGACACAGGCGATGGAAACGCTGGAAAACGCCATCAAGCGCATCGACCGCGAAACGCGTGAATTGCTGCAAAGCACCTACGATGCGGTCAACCGCAATTTCGGCGAACTGTTTCCGGCGCTGTTCGGTGGCGGCGAAGCGCGGCTGATCGTCACCGGCGACGAAATCCTCGACGCCGGATTGCAGGTGATGGCGCAGCCGCCAGGGAAAAAAAATTCGACGATTCACCTGCTTTCGGGCGGTGAAAAGGCCTTGACGGCGATTGCGCTGGTATTCTCGCTGTTTCAGATCAACCCGGCGCCCTTCTGCCTGCTTGACGAGGTGGACGCGCCGCTGGACGATACCAATACCGAACGTTTCTGTGCCATGGTGCGCAAAATGTCGACCCATACACAGTTTTTATTCATCAGTCACAATAAGCTGACGATGGAGATGGCGCAGCAGCTGGTCGGCGTGACCATGCAGGAATCCGGCGTCTCGCGCATCGTCGAAGTCGATATGGAAGAAGCGCTGCGTATGCGCGAGCAACTCGTTTAGGAATCGAAATGACCGACTTGCAGATGGGGATGATCGGCCTGGGGGGCGCGGCGGTGGTCGCCGTCCTGGCTTACAACAAGTGGCAGGAAATGAAACACCGCCAACTGGCCGAGAAACTGTTGAACCCCCAGCCCCCGGACATTCTGCTCGACAGCGCGACGACGGCCAACGCCGCTGACGAAAGCCCGCGCGCAAGCGAAACCCGCCTCGCCGGCGAAGAGCGCGTCGAACCCTTGCTGCGCACCGCCTCCGCTGACGAAGCAGCGCCCTCGGAGCCGCAGCAGGCAATCGACAGCGAAACACCCGTGTTTGCCGATGCCAGCCGGCACGCCGAAACCTCCGACGACCGGGAAACCGGCATGCCGTCGCTGGCGGACGACGCGCGCGCAGGTCAGAAAATCCAGTCGCCCTTGCCGCTCTTGTCGCCGACGATCGACCATATCGCCGCCATCGAACTCTCCCAGGCCGCCGGCGCGCATCGCATCCGGCAGAATCAGCGCCTGGCGCTGACGCGCATCGCCAAGCCGATTCACTGGCTCGGCTACAACGAAGACATACAGACCTGGGAAAACATCGACCCGGACAGCGAAACCCACTACCGCCATCTGCGCGTCGGCTTACAGCTGGTCGACCGCAAAGGACCGGTGCGCGACAGCGACCTGTCGATCTTCCACGTCGCGATGCAGGATCTGGCCAGCGAACTGCTCGGTCTGGTCGACCTGCCGCCGAGCGCGCAGGCGCTGCGGCAGGCGGCTGAACTCGACGAATTCTGCGTCCGCGTCGACATCCAGATCGGCATCAACGTCATCAGCCAGGGGCAGATCTTCCCCGGTACCAAACTGCGCGCTCTGGCCGAGTCGGCAGGCATGTCCCTCGACGGCGAAGGGCGTTTCGTGCGCCTCGACGACGACGCCAACGTGCTCTACGTGCTGGTCAATCAGCAATCCGAGGGGTTCACCAGCGAAGCGATGCGCACGCTGAGCACGCACGGCGTGACTTTTCTGCTCGACGTGCCGCGCGTCATCGCGGGCGAACGCGTGCTGAAGCAGATGCTCGACACGGCACAACGCTTCGCCGACGCCCTGCGTGGTGTCGTCGTCGATGACAATCGTCGGCCGCTGGCCGAAGGTGCCATGGAACCGATCTGCAAACAGGTGGCGCAATTCCAGGCCCTGATGGCCGAGCAGCAGTTGCCGGCCGGCAGCAAGCTGTCGCAGCGTCTGTTCGCCTGAGCGTGCGGACTGGCCTCGACGTGCGCCGAGCGGCAAGCGCCGCACGTTTGTCTTCTCCCCGGCATCTCTCCAACCCGATGCGCGGGAAGGATAGCGAGT
>JAKPAN010000095.1 GCA_029779475.1 Pseudomonadota bacterium | reverse complement strand
CCGAAGCCGAACGAATTGGACATGACGACGTCGAGCTTCGTCTCGCGCGCGGTGTGCGGCACAAAGTCGAGGTCGCAGCCTTCGCCGGGGTTGTCGAGGTTGATCGTCGGCGGCACGACGTTGTCGCGCAGCGCGAGTACCGAGAAGATCGCTTCGACGCCGCCGGCCGCGCCGAGCAGGTGGCCCGTCATCGACTTGGTCGAGCTGACCATGAGCTTGTCGGCATGCGCGCCGAACACGCCGCGGATGCCCTGCACTTCGGCGACGTCGCCGACCGGCGTCGAGGTGCCGTGCGCGTTGATGTACTGGATGTCGGAGACGTCGAGGCCGGCATCCTTGATCGCGATCTTCATGCAGCGGCCGCCGCCTTCGCCGCTCTCGCTCGGCGCGGTCATGTGGTACGCATCGCCGCTCATGCCGAAGCCGACGAGTTCGCAGTAGATGCGTGCGCCGCGCGCTTTCGCATGTTCGTAGTCTTCGATGACGAGCACGCCGGCGCCATCGGACAGCACGAAGCCGTCGCGATCCTTGTCCCATGGGCGACTGGCTTTGGTCGGTTCGTCGTTGCGCGTCGACATTGCGCGCGCCGAGCAGAAGCCGCCCATCGCGGTGCCGACCGTTGCAAACTCCGCGCCGCCGGCGACCATGACGTCGGCATCGCCGTACTGGATCATGCGCATGGCGAGGCCGATGTTGTGCGTCGCCGTCGTGCACGCGGTGACGCAGGAAATGTTCGGGCCTTTGAGGCCGAGCATGATCGAGAGCTGGCCCGAGGCCATGTTGATGATCGAACTCGGCACGAAGAACGGCGAAATCTTGCGCTGGCCGTGTTCGTGATAGGTGATCGCGGTCTTCTCGATCGTCGCGATGCCGCCGATGCCGGCACCGACGGCGACGCCGATGCGTTCCTCGTCATGCTCGTGCGGATGCAGGCCCGCGTCGGCGAGCGCCTGCACCGAGGCGGCGACGCCGTAGTGGATGAACGGGTCCATCTTCTTGACGTCTTTCGCTGCGACGAACTGCGCAGGGTCGAAGTCGCGCACTTCACCGGCGATGCGCGTCGGGAACGTCGATGCGTCGAAATGCGTGACCGGGCCGATGCCGCTCTTGCCGGCGGTGATGTTCGCCCATGCGGTCGCCACGTCGTTGCCGACGGGACTGACGATGCCGAGACCGGTGACGACGACGCGACGCTTGCTCATGCGGAACTCTCATTGCGGCGGCGGGCCGGCGCCATGCCATGCCCATCCGTATGTTTCAGGTTACCGGAAAGCAAAACTGCGCCTCATGGGCGCAGCTTTGCGGAACGCTTCGACTGGAGATCAGGCCTTGACGTGCGCCTTCACGTAGTCGACGGCCTGCTGCACCGTCGTGATCTTCTCGGCTTCCTCGTCCGGGATCTCGCACTCGAATTCTTCCTCGAGCGCCATCACCAGTTCGACGGTATCGAGCGAATCCGCGCCGAGGTCGTCGACGAACGATGCGTTGGGCGTCACCTCGTCTTCTTTCACGCCGAGTTGCTCGACGACGATCTTCTTGACGCGCTCTTCGATGGTGCTCATGAGTCTGTGTTCCTCGCGATGGGTTTCTTGCGGTGCGGGCGCGCTGATCGCGACGCCGTTCCGGAGCCGCGGCATTGTAGTGGAAGGAAAACGGTGCCGCTACTTCGCCGCCATGCGCCCGTGGACGGGCGCGCGAAGCGTCACGGCATGTACATGCCGCCGTTGACGTGCAGTGTCTCGCCGGTGATGTAAGCCGCTGCTGGCGAAGCGAGGAACGCGACGGCCTTGGCGATGTCTTCGGCCGCGCCGAGGCGGCCGAGCGCGATCTGGCCGAGCAGCGCGTCGCGCTGCGCTTCCGGCAATGCGCGCGTCATGTCGGTGTCGATGAAACCCGGCGCGACGACGTTGACCGTGATGCCGCGCGAGCCGATCTCGCGTGCGAGCGACTTCGAGAACGCGATGATGCCGGCCTTCGCCGCGGCGTAGTTCGCTTGCCCCGGATTGCCGGTCAGGCCGATCACCGATGCGATCGAAACGATGCGGCCCTTGCGCGCCTTCATCATGCCGCGCATGACCGCCTTCGAGGTGCGGTAGACGGACGTGAGGTTGGTGTCGAGGATCGCCTGCCAGTCTTCGTCCTTCATGCGCATGAGCAACTGGTCGCGCGTGATGCCGGCGTTGTTGACGAGGATCGTGACCGCGCCGAATTCCTTGGCGATGTCGTCGACGAGCGTTTCGACGGCCGCACCGTCGGTGACGTTCAAGGCGCGGCCGACGCCCCCTTGCGCGGCGAGGCGTTCGCCGATCGCATTCGCGCCGGACGCGGTCGTCGCCGTGCCGATCACCTTCGCGCCGAGCGCAGCGAGTTCGTCCGCGATCGCCGCGCCGATGCCGCGCGATGCGCCGGTGACGAGGGCGATTTCACCTTCGAGAGGTTTGGTCATGGATCAACCTTTCAATGGGTGCCCGCTTGTGCGGGCACAACAACAAGAATAGCTGGGAGTCTATCGCTTGAACCAAGCGGTGCGGCGAAACATCGGCTTGAATTGTCAGTCGACAGTGCCGCGCTGGATGAGCACGAAATGATCGGCAGTCTCTGACGTATAGTGAACCGGCCCACCGAAATCCGTATCCACTAGGATGCCAGTGCCGAGATAGGCCCATTTATCCTCGCCCGGCAGATACTCGGATGTGTCCATCGAAGCCATGACTCGACCGCGATACTTGACGTCAATCTGGATGACGTCCCCGGGCCTTATGTCAGTACCGTCCGCGTATTTCACTTTGCAACCCGTTGCTTTATCACGGCACTCAACCGCGCCAATCGGCCAGCGTCGATTCGAAATCGCCGGGCGTTCCGAGCGCGCGGCCATCAAGCGATTTGTCGATGCGCTTGACCAGGCCCGTGAGCACCTTGCCCGGCCCGCACTCGGCGATGCGCGTCGCGTCCGCAGCGGCGAGCGCCTGCACGCATTGCGTCCAGCGCACGGGGAGATAAAGCTGGCGCACGAGCGTGTCGCGGATCGCGTCGACGCCGTCGTGAACCTGAGCATCGACGTTCTGCACGACGGGAATTTTCGGCGTGTGCCACGCATAGGCGCGCATCGCTTCGGCAAGTCGATTTGCGGCCTCGCGCATGAGCGGCGTATGCGAAGGCACGCTGACCGCGAGCTTGACCGCCTTGCGCACGCCGCGTTCGGTCAACTTCGCGAGCGCGGCATCAACCGCCTGCACATGGCCGCCGATCACGATCTGGCCCGGCGAGTTGTAGTTCGCCGGAACGACGACGTGGTCGCCAGACACCTCGCGGCAGACTTCCTCGACCAGCGCGTCCTCGGCGCCGAGCACGGCCGCCATCGCGCCGACGCCTTCGGGCGCTGAATCCTGCATCGCCTGTCCGCGGATGCGCACCAGATGCGCCGCGTCGCGCAGGGAAATGGCGCCCGCGGCGACGAGCGCGCTGTATTCGCCGAGACTGTGTCCGGCCAGATGCGACGGCTTCGCTCCGCCCTGCGCCTGCCACAAACGCCACACGGCGACACTCGCCGCGAGCAGCGCGGGTTGCGTGTATTCGGTGCGATTGAGCATCACCTCCGGGCCGCCCTGCGAGAGCGTCCAGAGGTCGACGCCGGCGCCGTCCGATGCCTCGGAAAACGTCTCGCGCACCTTTGCATGCAGTTCGCCGAGTTCTGCGAGCATGCCGATCGACTGCGAGCCCTGTCCCGGGAAAACGAAAGCGAGATTCGACATGGGCTCAATACCTCAGCAAGGCGGAAGACCAGGTGAAGCCGCCGCCGAACGCTTCCAGCAGCAGCGTCTGGCCGCGTTGCACCTTGCCCGAGCGCACCGCTTCGTCGAGCGCCAGCGGCACCGAACCGGACGAGGTGTTGCCGTGGCGGTCGACGGTGACGATGACGCGATCCATCGGCAGCTTGAGCCGCTTCGCAGTCGCTTCGATGATGCGCAGGTTGGCCTGGTGGGGAATCAGCCAGTCGACGTCGGACTCGTGCATGCCGGCGGCTTCGAGCGTCTCGCCGACGATGCGGTCGAGCGTCTTCACCGCGACCTTGAACACTTCGTTGCCGGTCATCATGACGCGCACGCCGGCATTGGGTTCGTCGAGATTGAAACCGGCGGACACGCCGACCGGGTTGTAGAGCAGGTTCTTGTGGCCGCCGTCGGCATGCTGCTTGGTGACGAGGATGCCGGGTTCGCTCGAGGCTTCGAGCACGACCGCGCCCGCGCCGTCGCCGAACAGCACGCAGGTCGAGCGATCGGTGTAGTCGAGCATGCGCGTCAGCGTTTCCGAGCCGACGACGAGCGCTTTCTTCGCCTGTCCGCTGCGGATGAACTGGTCGGCGATGCCGAGCGCGTACATGAAGCCCGAGCACGCGGCGTTGACGTCGAACGCGGCGCAGCCGTTGGCGCCGAGACGGTGCTGCAACAGGCAGGCGGTCGACGGGAAGATGAGGTCGGGCGTGGTCGTGCCGAGCACGATGAGGTCGATCTCGGCGGCGGCGACGCCTGCGGCTTCAAGCGCATGCGTGGCCGCATAGAAGGCCAGATCGCCCGTGGTTTCGCCGTCGGCGGCGCGGCGGCGCTCGCGGATGCCGGTGCGCGAGGCGATCCACTCGTCGGTCGTGTCGACGAGTTTTTCGAGATCGGCGGTGGTGACGACTTTTTCCGGCAGGTAGCTGCCGGTGCCGGCGATGCGTGAATAGATCAAGGCCGTTTCCCCAATCCGGCCGGCAAGCGGGCATCCGCCGCGCTCGCGGGCATCAGCGAAACCGGGCGTCCTGCCGGGCCTGCACGACCTGCCGGTTGCGATGCCGCCCGACGACGCAAGACGCCACGAGCCGCGGAAGGCGTCGTGGCTGGCGCTTCAGGCGTCGCCGGCGGTGGCGCGCGCCGCGGGGCGGCGCGCAGCATCGGCGATCAGTCTTCGTCGCGGACGCGCGACTTGGTCTCGATGACCTTCTTGCCGCGGTAGTAGCCGTCGGCGGTGACGTGGTGGCGCACGTGCACTTCGCCCGAGGTCTTGTCGGTCGACAGCTGCTTGGCGGTCAGCGCATCGTGGGAACGGCGCATGCCGCGGGTGGACGGGGTTTTGCGACTCTTGGCAACAGCCATGACGATCTCCTGAACGGACATCCCTGCCCGGGTTTGCTTTGGGAAACGGCCGTCCTGGCCGCCGTGTTTTCTGAAATCAGTTCTTCTTCAATCCAGCCAGCACCGCGAACGGGTTGGCCGGTTTCTCGACGGACTCCTCGTCCACCGCATCCTGCCATTCCAGCGGCGCGCCGGGTTTCGTCGGCACCACGGGAACGGCGAGGATCAATTCGTCTTCGATCACCGCGGCGAGGTCGATGACGCCATCCTCGACCAGCAGCGGCTCATAGCCCGGCGGCAGTGCCGCTTCGTCGCGCTCGTCGGCGATGAGGCCGAGGCGCTCGTCGAGCGACACCGGCAGCACGAAGACCTCGAGCGTGCGCTGGCATACGAGCGGCAAACCGACCTCCGCGCGCAAACCGAGGTACGAAACACCGAGTCCGTCCTTGCCGAACTCCAAGTGGTATCGCACTTCGCCTTCCGTCGTCGCAAGCGCGCCGCGCAGCCGCGGCATGGCGGCAAGCGGCAGGGTTCCTTCGTAAATGCGACGTGCCTGCACCTGGCGCGCGACATCCACGCGATCTGGCAGGGCTGCGGACATGGGCGCGCGATGGTAGGTGGCTGCCCCTGCGCTGTCAACCGCGCCAATGCCGTTACACTGCCCTGCAACCTCGGGGGAATCGATCGATGCAGTACCTGCTGGCGGGCGCGATCGCGCTCGGAATTGTCATGCTGGCCCTGGTTTGGCGCGAGCGCCGCTTGCGCGCCCGCCGCGATCTCATGACGCATATCCTCGATCTCGCCGACGATTTCGAGAAAGAACTGCTCGAATGCCGCAAGCGCCTGCGCGAGATGCCCGCGCTGGTCGCCGATCCCACCACGACCAATGCGACCGCCGCGAACGCTTCCGCATCCGCCGAGGCCATGGTCGCGAACGCACTGCGCGACCTGCTCGCGCACCGGCTCTGGCTCAAGGGCGAAGGCCAGCAAGCCTCGCTGGAAGCGCTGGCCGCCGCGCGCGACGCGCTGGCGACGGCAAAAAGCTCGGTGCAGGCGCAGATCGCGCGACTCGACGAGGCGCGCGCCGACCTCGACGGCCTGCGCGACGTGCGCGATGCGATCGACAAGGCCACACGCCGATGACGCGCGTCGTCCTTGCTTCGACCTCGCGCTATCGCCGCGAATTGCTCGCACGGCTGCTGCCCGACTTCGCGGTCGATGCGCCCGACGTGGACGAAACGCCGATCGCCGGCGAATCGCCGCGCGACCTCGCGATCCGGCTCGCCTCTGCCAAGGCGCACGCCGTCGCGGCGAGCCACCCCGATGCGATCGTCATCGGCAGCGACCAGGTCGCTGAACTCGACGGCGCTGCGCTCGGCAAGCCCGGCTCCGTCGAAGCGGCCCGCGCTCAACTCGCGGCGAGTTCGGGCCACACCGTGTCGTTCCATACGGCACTGTGCGTGTTCGATACGCGCAGCAGCGCGATGGTTGAGCGCTCCGCAATCGACTGCACGCAGGTCGTGTTCCGCAGGCTCGACGCGGCGACGATCGCGCGCTACGTCGCCGCCGAAGAACCACTCGATTGCGCTGGCAGCTTCAAGGCCGAGGGCCTCGGCATCGCGCTGTTCGAACGCATCGAAAGTTCGGATCCGACCGCGCTGATCGGCTTGCCACTGATCGCGCTCGCGCACCTGCTGCGCGAAGCCGGGCTGCCCTTGCCCTGAAGGCTCAGCGCGCGACGGCCTCCGCGTCGTCGGCATGCGCGACGCGGCGCAAAAGCACGACGAGCCGCCGCCGCGTTTCCGCATCGAGATTGTCGGGCGCGAGCACGACGCGGAACCGCGCGCGCCGCGCGTGGCGCCAGTCGAGCGTCACGAACGCGCCGAGATGCCGGTACGCACGCAGCAACGCCGCATGCTCGATGCCAGCGCGGTCGAGCAGCACCCAGCCGTCACCGCGATAGGCGATGCGCACGAACGGCGGCGCTTGGAACGAACGGAAAGCCATCGTCGCGCAGCCGATCACGAGCAGCGACAGCACAACGCCAATCACAACCGGCAACGCGCTGAACCACGGCGCCGCAGCGGCCAGCCCCGCGACGACGCACAACGCGCCGAACACGAGCCGCGATGGCGCGTAGTCAAAGGCGATGCTGGGCGCGGATTTCATCGACGATAGCCGCGAAGCGCTGCGGGGGTTCGCCGCGCGCGATGAGCCAATCCCAAAGATCGGGGTCGGATTCGTCAAGCAGCGCGTCGAACGTCGCGCGCGTAGGCGCGTCCGCATGCGCGTAGCGCGCATCGAGCCACCCCCCCATCAGCCGGTCGAGTTCGCGCGTGCCTCTGCGTGCGCGCCAGCGCAGGCGTGCGAGCTGACTGGAGTCTTCGGTGAATGCCACGACGAGTGTCGCCGTCGACGCAAACTACGCCGCGCGCGCGACGAGCGCACGGCCGAGCACGATCCAGAGCGCAAGCAACACCGCAACGCTGGAAGCAAAGGCGTAAAAGCGGTGCATGACACGGTTGTAGCCGCAATGGATGATGCTGTGCGCGACGCGGCAGACGACGTACAGCCATGCCAACGCGATCAACGTGCCATTCGCGCTCGACGTCGCGAACGCGATCAGCAGCGCGACGTAGAACAGCACCGGCATTTCGAACAGGTTGCGGAAATGGTCCGCCGCGCGCGTGTCGACGAAACGCTGCGCGGCCTGCACCGAAACGGCGATCTTCTGCGGATGGATGCGCAGGCGGCGCATCTCGCCGATGCGCACGAACATCATGCGCACGGCGACGGCAAAGGTCAGGGCGGCCAGCGCGAACGCCGGCCACAGGATCGCGAAGGGGCCGGCGTTTGTCGGCATGCTCAGTTGGCGCGCTCGACGATGAGTTTCTTGATGTCGGCGATCGCCTTGGCCGGGTTGAGGCCCTTCGGACAGGTGCGCGCGCAGTTCATGATCGTGTGGCAGCGGTAGAGCTTGAACGGGTCTTCCAGCTCGTCCAAACGCGCGCCGGTGTCCTCGTCGCGCGAGTCGGCGATCCAGCGATAGGCCTGCAACAAGATCGCCGGGCCGAGATAGCGGTCGCTGTTCCACCAGTAGCTCGGGCACGAGGTCGAGCAGCAGGCGCACAGGATGCATTCGTACAGGCCGTCGAGCTTGGCGCGGTCTTCCTTCGACTGCAGGCGTTCGCGATCCGGCGGCGGCGCGCTCTGCGTGCGGATCCACGGCTTGATCGACGCATATTGCGCGTAGAAATTCGTGAGGTCGGGCACGAGATCCTTGACCACGCTCATGTGCGGCAGCGGGTAGATCTTGACGTCGCCGCTCGGGCAATCCTCGATCGCCTTGGTGCAGGCCAGCGTATTGGTGCCGTCGATGTTCATCGCGCACGAGCCGCAGATGCCTTCGCGGCAGGAACGGCGGAAGGTCAGCGTCGGGTCGATCTCGTTCTTGATCTTGATGAGCGCGTCGAGAACCATCGGCCCGCACGCGGCGAGGTCGATCTCGTAGGTGTCCACGCGCGGGTTCTCGCCGTCGTCCGGGCTCCAGCGGTAGATGCGGAACGTGCGGATCTTCTTCGCGCCGGGTTTGGCCGGGAAGTGTTTGCCGGCTTTGACTTTGGAGTTCTTGGGAAGAGTGAATTCGGCCACGTTTGGTTCACCGTTTCGTGCTTGTGACGCGCTTTCGTTTGGAGAGCGCCGGTACAGCATCCATCAGCGCGACCCTGCGGCCGCACGCACTCGTCAATACACGCGCTTCTTCGGCGGCACCGGCTCCACGTCCGTCGTCAGCGTGTGCATGTGCACCGGACGGAAGTCGAAGCTGCATTTGCCCTTGGCGTCGACGCCGACCACGGTGTGCTTCATCCAGTTCGCGTCGTCGCGCTCGGGGAAATCCTCGCGCGCGTGCGCGCCGCGGCTCTCGTGGCGCTGCTCGGCGGAATTGATCGTCGCGACCGCGTTGAGCAGCAGGTTGTGCAACTCGTAGGTCTCGATGAGATCGGAGTTCCACACCAGCGAACGGTCGGAGACACGCACGTCGTCGAACGAGGCGAAGATCTTGTCCATCTTCGCGCAGCCTTCCTGCAGCGTCGTCGCGGTGCGGAACACGGCGGCGTCGGCCTGCATCGTGCGCTGCATGTTGGCGCGGATTTCGGCGGTCGGCAGCGAGCCGTTCGCGTTGCGCGTGCGATCCAGGCGCGCGAGCGCCTCGTCGCAGGCCGAAGGCGGCAGCGGCTTGTGCGGCTGGCCCGGCTTGATCGTTTCCGCGCAGCGCTGCGCGACGGCGCGGCCGAACACGACGAGGTCGAGCAGCGAGTTCGAGCCGAGGCGGTTGGCGCCGTGCACCGACACGCAGGCCGCTTCGCCGATCGAGTACAGACCTTCGACGACGGCGTCGTTGTCGTTGCCGACCTTGCGCACGACTTCGCCGTGGTAGTTGGTCGGGATGCCGCCCATGTTGTAGTGGACGGTCGGAATGACCGGGATCGGATCCTTGGTCACGTCGACGCCGGCGAAGATGCGCGCGGATTCGGAAATGCCCGGCAGCTTCTCGTGCAGCACGTCGGCGCCGAGATGCATCAGGTTGAGGTTGATGTGGTCGTGGTGTTCGCCGACGCCGCGGCCTTCGCGGATTTCGATCGTCATCGAACGCGAGACGACGTCGCGCGAGGCGAGATCCTTCGCGTTCGGCGCGTAGCGCTCCATGAAGCGCTCGCCCTTCGAATTGGTGAGGTAGCCGCCCTCGCCGCGCGAGCCTTCGGTGATGAGGCAGCCCGAGCCGTAGATGCCGGTCGGGTGGAACTGCACGAATTCCATGTCCTGCATCGGCAGGCCGGCGCGCAGGACGAGTCCGCCGCCGTCGCCCGTGCAGGTATGCGCGGAGGTCGCGCTGAAATAGCAGCGGCCGTAGCCGCCGGTCGCGATCACGACGGCATGCGCGCGGAACAGGTGCAGCGTGCCTTCGGCCATGTCGAGCGCGAGCACGCCGCGGCAGGCGCCATCGTTGTCGAAGATGAGATCGAGCGCGAAGTATTCGATGTAGAACCGCGCGTCATGCTTGAGCGACTGCTGGTAGAGCGTATGCAGCATCGCATGGCCGGTGCGATCGGCCGCGGCGCAGGTGCGCTGGGCGACGCCCTTGCCGTAGTCGATGGTCATGCCGCCGAACGGACGCTGGTAGATCTTGCCCTCGTCGGTGCGCGAGAACGGCACGCCGTAATGCTCGAGCTCGATGACTGCAGCCGGCGCGTTCTTGCACATGTACTCGATCGCGTCCTGGTCGCCGAGCCAGTCCGAACCCTTGATCGTGTCGTAAAAGTGGAAGCGCCAGTCGTCCGGGCCCATATTGCCGAGCGCGGCGGAAATGCCGCCCTGCGCGGCGACCGTGTGCGAGCGCGTCGGGAACACCTTGGTCAGGCACGCCGTCTGCAGACCCGTGGCGGCGAGGCCGAAGGTCGCGCGCAGGCCGGCGCCGCCGGCGCCGACGACGATGACGTCGTACTTGTGTTCCTCGATCTTGTAAGCGGTACCGGCCATGTCAGCGTCCCAGCGCAATCTTGAGAATGGCGAGCGCGCAAGCGGCGCCGCCAAGGAAACAGAGGAATTTCACGGCGAGCTGGAGCACGAACAGCATCCCGCGCGCGTGCACGTAGTCTTCGATGACGACCTGCAGGCCAAGCTGCGCATGCCAGAACACGGCGACGACGAAGGCGAACAGCAGCACCGCGTTGCACGGCTGCGCGACGAGTGCATGCGCACCAGCCGCATCGAGGTGGAGAAGGCGGAGCACCGTCCAGACAAACCAGGGCACGAGCAGCAGCAATGCCACCGCGGTGATCCGCTGCACGACGAAATGATGCAGCCCCTGCTTGGCCGAGCCCAGGCCGATCGCGTCCTTGAGCGGCGTGCGGAATTTGTCGTTCATGCGCCACCCCGCTGCGCGAACACGCAGGCCCAGACGAGCACGGTCAACACGAGGCTGCCGATGGTCGAGATCCAGCCATTGCGCACGAACGTGGCCGGCGCGAAGCCGTAGCCGAGATCCTGCGCCAGATGGCGGATGCCGTTGAGCCAGTGGAAAGCGAGCGACCACGTCCAGCCGATCAGGAGGATCGTGCCGAACCACGAGCGGCAGCAGGCCGCGACGCAATCCCAGGCTTCGGGCCCGGCCGCGAGCGCAAGCAGCGCGACGACGAGCAGGATCGTCCCCGCCGCGAGCGCGATGCCGGTCGCACGGTGCAGGATGGAGGTGACCATCTGGATCTGCCAGCGGTAGATCCCGATGTGAGGCGAAAGCGGTCGAGCGTTGGCTGACATGGCTGGCTCTGGCTGGCGGTTTCGTTGTGCGGCCCGGCGCGTCGGCGCCCTGCATCAGAAGTCGATGCAGCGACCGTCCTTTTCCCAATCCCCGTATCGCACCGGATCGAGCCCGTCGCGCCCGCCATGCTCGGCCGGTTTGGCGGCCGGCGGCGTGCCTGCTGCCGCGCGGTCTTGCGGCGCGGGGTCGGCGTTCTCGGGAAGGGTCGGTTTCGATTCGGACATGATGCGATGCGGCGCAAAGGTTAAACCTTGGTGCGGAATCCGACAACCTTGCTTTCGTCGCACGCGCATGCACGAGCGCGCGAGCGCCGCTGCTACGATCGTGATTTTCCGACTGCGACGATACGCGATGGCGACCGCGCTCTGCCCTGCCTCGATGCTCCGCCTGCACGGCGCCGACGCGACCGCCTTCGCCCACGCCCAGTTCACGACGGACGTCCGCGAACTGGCGCCCGGCCGCTGCGGATGGAGCGCGTGGCTCGACGCGCAAGGCCGCGTCCGCGCCGTGTTCGCGCTGCTGCGCATCGACGCCGACACCTTGTTTATGTGGGCGCCGCTCGCCGATGCCGTGGCGCTCGCTGCCGATCTCTCCCGCTTCGTGCTGCGCAGTCGGGTGCGCGTCGAGGTCATCCAAGACTGGCAGGTGTTCGAACTCGGCGGCGGTGACGCTCCCCCCGCGTCCGACTGGGCGCCCCGCACCGACGGCTACGCGCTGCGCTTGCCCGGTGCGCACGCACGCGGCATTGCACTCGCGCCCGGGCACGCAACCGTCGACGCCCCGGCGTTCGACGCCTGGCAACGCGCCAACATCTCCGAGCGGCTACCCTGGATCGGCCCAGCATCGGCCGCGCGTTACGTGCCGCAGGCGCTGGAACTCGAGCGCATAGCGGCGATCCGCTTCGACAAGGGCTGCTATCCGGGCCAGGAAATCGCGGCACGGCTGCATTTCCGTGGCGGCAACAAGCGCGGCCTGCGCGTGATCGAGACAGGCGAAGGACGCGCGGAAGACGGCGCGGGACTCCTCGACGCGGACGGCGCGGTGGCCGGTCATGTGCTCTACGGCGTCGCCGCGACGGACGGCCGTCCGGCCGAAGCGCTGGCCGTCGTGAGCCTCGACGCGGGAGCGGTACGGCCCGCGCCAGGCATGCCGCAGGGCGACGCCTGAAGCTCGGTTCGACCCGGCGGCTTCGGCTATCTCGTTGAATCGCCAAGCAAACCCAGACTTACCCTAGCCTGAACACGAAACCCGGGACACGCGACAAGCGCCCCCGGAATCCGTAGTCTTCGCTCCAGCCCTGCTCAGTCAGGGCTTTTTTGTGCGCGCAGTTGCAGCGCCAAAGTCCGGTTCCGCAGAGCGGGGCCGGCGAGTTTGCCGGGGCAGAACCCCGGCAACGACCAACGTCGGAGCGACTGCCGGGGCGGCAGACGCCGCCGACGTGGCATCCGGAACGCGGCCCGATCGCCGCGCGGGTGCCGGGTATTCAAACACCGATGGATGTGCCGTCGCGCGACGAAACGCCGCGTGGCCCGGAATCGCGCGAAAGGCGCGTCCCGGCGGTCGGCCGCTCATCCTGGATGAACCAAGGAGTCCGATGAAAATCTCGTTTCTTTTATGGCTCGCGTCGATCCTGCCGCAGCCGGCCGCCGACCAGGTTTGCCTGGCCTCGACGGTGTACCTCGAAGCCCGCAGCGAATCCCAGATCGGCCAGATGGCCGTCGCCGAAGTCGCCATGCGCCGCCGCGAAAGCGGGCGCTGGGGCAGCACCGTCTGCGACGTCGTGCGCGCGCCGGGCCAGTTCGCCCTCACCACGATGAAGAACAGCTACTCGCTGGACAATCCCGAAGCCTGGCGCAAGGCCTGGACCGTCGCCGGACGCGTCATCGACATGTGGGCGCTCCCGCGCGACCGCCGTCACCTCGTCGTCCCCAACGCCGACCATTTCATCCTCGCCGATTCGGCCTCGCCCGGCTGGATCAAGGGGCCGCCGCTGACGACGATCGGCGCGCACAACTTCTATCGCGTAAATTGATGGAAGCGCCGGCGCCGACGTGCCGGTCGCGACAAACAAAAACGGCGAAGGCGCGAGCCTTCGCCGTCTTGCTTTCCGGGGCTGCGTTGCTCAGCGCAGCAGCATGAGGCGGTTGTCGCGGATCATGACGCGGTCGCCCGGACGCAGGCCGTCGTCGTCCCACTGCGTGACCTTTGCCCAGCGGCCGTCATCCATGCGCACCGTGAACTGCCAGGCCGGGCGGCCGCCGCCGTCGTTGGAATTGCGCTCGATGGCGTTGCCGGCAAAGCCGCCTGCGACCGCGCCGCCGACCGTGGCCGCGGTGCGGCCGTTGCCTTTCCCGATCGTGCTGCCGAGCACGCCGCCGATGATCGCGCCGAGCACGGCGCCGCCGCCCGAGGTCGCGTTGTCGCGGATGTAAACCTGACCGACGTCGCGGATGACGCCGCAGCGCGAGCAATCGTATTGCGCGCGACGCTGATAATAGGAATCGTCGTAATAACGCGTGCGCGGCGTCGTCGCCACGCAGCCGACAAGCGCAATACTCAGGACGCTCGCACCGAGCAAGGGAATGATCTTGCGACTCATGACCGCCACCTCTCCGTTGGGAAGAACTTGCCTACATCCTGATGGCGGATCGCTAAAGAAGCCATGAACGAATGGCGCAGTTGAGGCATCATCCAGCGCTGGCTGAAACGGCAGGAAAACGCATGGCGGCGGATGCAGGTGCAAACGATCTCCTCGACCTCGATGCCGGCGCCGCAGCGGCGCGGTTGTCGGCGCTGCCCGACGCCGAAGTCGCGCAGCACCTGCGCGCGCTCGGGCCCGGTCGCGCGGTGGCGATCCTCGATCGTTTCGACGCGCAGCGCCGTGCGCGCATCGCCCAATCGCAAGGCGGCGGGCAGGACTGGCTGCCCGGCCGCGAATGGCCGGACGGCACGGTCGGGCGGCTCATGGAAGCGGCGCCCGCCACGTTCACCGCCGACACGACCGTCGGCGACGTGATCGAGCGCCTGCGCCCGATCGTCTCGCACACGCTGGTCACCTACGTCTTCGTCGTCGACGCCGGCCATCGCCTCGTCGGCCTCGTCGCGTTCCGCGAACTGACCTTCGCGCGCCGGGATCAGACGCTCGCCGAGATCATGATCGCGCAACCGTTCTCGCTGCGGCCGGAGGCGAAGATCATCGACGCGATGCGCGAAGTCGTGCGCCGCCACTATCCGGTCTACCCGGTCTGCGCCGAAGACGGCCGTCTGCTCGGCCTCGTCCGCGGCGCGGTGCTGTTCGAGGAACAGGCGTTCGAGATCAGCGCGCAAGCCGGTGCGATGGTCGGTGTCGAGAAGGAAGAACGGCTGGCGACACCATGGCCGCGCGCCCTGCGCTTCCGCCATCCGTGGTTGCAGCTCAACCTCGTCACCGCGTTCGTCGCGGCCGGCGTGGTCGGCATGTTCCAGGACACGGTCAATCGCATCGTCTTGCTCGCGGTGTTCATCCCGGTGCTGTCCGGACAATGCAGCAACACCGGCTGCCAGGCGCTCGCGGTCACGCTGCGCGGCATGACACTCGGCGAGCTCACGCCGGAACGCGCCCGTGCCTTGCTATGGAAGGAAACCTGGCTCGGCTTCGTCAACGGCTCGTTGACCGGGCTCGTCTCCGCGATCGGCATGTTCTGGCTTGCGCACCACCAGCATCATCCGCAGGCGCTCATGCTCGCCGCGATCACCTTCGTCGCGATGGCCGGCAGTTGCGCGCTATCGGGCGTGGCCGGCGCGGCGGTGCCGCTGTTCCTCAAGCGTCTGGGCGCCGACCCGGCGACCGCGTCGAGCATTTTCCTGACCACGGCGACCGACGTCGTCAGCATGGGCTTGTTCCTCGGCATGGCCGCGTGGCTCGTTACGTGATCGCTACGGTCGCCTCGCATGGCGCGCGCTCACCTCGCCGCATGCTGCCCGTGACTTACCGCTTGGCCGGTATCCGAATCGAATCGCTCGCCCGCGAACCGTACCGCGGCCTCTAATCCTCTCCGCAACTCCGATTCAGTCCTCGTCCCAGAGCGAGGCTTTCTTTGCAGCTGCCTTGCGTGGCGTGCCGTCGCCGGCTGCGACCGCAGCCCATACCGCGAGCGCATCGCGCGTGGGCGCCACGTCGTGCACGCGCACGATCGCGGCGCCGCGTTGCACGGCGATCAGCGCCGCCGCCGCGGAACCGGCGGCGCGGTCGGCCGGCGTCTTGCGGCCGGTCAATGTGCCGATCATGCCCTTGCGCGACAGACCGGCCATGACCGGCGCGATCTCGGCGAAGCGATCCAGCACGCGCAGCAGCGCGAGATTGTGTTCGAGCGTCTTGCCGAAGCCGAAACCCGGATCGACGAGGATGTTCTTCTTGTCGATGCCGGCCAGTTGGCAGGCGAACAGACGGTCGGTCAGGAATCGGTGCACCTCGCCGACGACGTCGTCGTAGCGCGGATCGTCCTGCATCGTGCGCGGCTCGCCCTGCATGTGCATGAGGCAGACCGGCACCTTGAGCGCGGCCGCCGCGTCGAGCGCGCCTTCGCGGCGCAAGGCGAAGATGTCGTTGATGAGTCCGGCGCCGGCTTCGACGGCGGCGCGCATGACTTCCGGTTTGCTCGTGTCGATCGAGATCGGCACCTGGACTTGCCTGACGAGCGCGGCGATCACCGGCACGACGCATGCGATTTCGTCTTCCACGGAGACTTCGCCGGCACCAGGGCGCGTGGACTCGCCGCCGACGTCCAGCAGGTCGGCGCCCTGCTCCACCATCGCGATGCCTTGCGCCACGGCGGCGTCGACGTCGGCGCGCAGGCCGTCTCCGGAAAACGAATCGTCCGTGAGATTGAGAATGCCGGCGATGCGCGGGCGGTCGAGCGCCAGCGGGCGGCCGTTGCAATCGAGAATGGTCGCGAACATCGATGCAGTGTAGCCGAGTGCGTCGACGGCACGTTCGACGCGCAAATGCGAAGGCCGCCTCGCGGCGGCCCTCGTCGATCATCTCGAGTCCGTGGCGCGGAATGCATCTGCGCCACGGCAAGCAACGTCACCTAGTCTTCGCGAAGATTCTCGCGCGACTGCACGGCAGGCCCGCCGATCGGCGCTTCGCCGCGCGACGCGCCGCCCGAACGCGGCGGGCGGTTGCCGCCCTGCCAATCCTTCGGCGGGCCGGGTTCGCGGCCGTCCATGATCGCGGCGATCTGTTCGCGATCGATGGTTTCGTAGGTCAGCAGCGCCTGCGCCATCGCTTCGAGCTTGGCGTTGCTGCCGATCAGGATTTCGCGCGCGCGGCCGTAGGCGCGGTCGATGACACCACGCACGACCTCGTCGATCTTGCGCGCGGTTTCCTCGGACACGTGCTTGTGCTGCGTGACCGCGCGGCCGAGGAAGACTTCGTCTTCTTCGTCCGTGTAGGTCATCGGGGCGAGTTCCTCGGACAGGCCGTACTTGGTGAGCATGTCGCGCGCTAGCTGAGTCGCGCGCTGG
>JAKPAN010000083.1 GCA_029779475.1 Pseudomonadota bacterium | reverse complement strand
AGCCACGTGTGATTGTTGTCCGGGTCGATCGTGACGGTACCGTGCGGCGCGTCGAACGAGAGCCCGCGCGCGCAGGCCATCATCCGCTGCGTGTCCATGCCGCCGGCGAGCGCGAGCGCCTTCGCGAACAGCCGGATCGCGGTGTAGCCGGACGCCGCGTACTGGCTCACGGGCGTCGTCACGCCGAAGCGTCGGCGGAAGGCCTGCACGAAGCGAAGGTTGGCGTCGGTCGCGATGCTGCTGAAGTACGGCGCTGCCGTGATGATGCCGGCGAAGTCGGCGCGGCCGGCGGGCGCGAGTTCGGCCTCGGTGATGTTGTGGCTCGCGATGGGGATGTCGGCGGGGTCGATGCCGGCGTCCACGTAGCGTTCGCAGAACCGGCCGATGTGCGTGCCGACGATCGTGCTGAACACGCTGTCGGGACGCAGCGTCGCGATGCGCCGGACGATCCGGTCGAGCGCGTCGGGCGGCGCGCCCATCGGCAGGTAGATCTCGTCGAGGATCTCGCCGCCCTGCCGCTCGATGAGGTCGCGCATCACGCGGTTCGCCTCGCGCGGGTACACGTAGTCGGATCCCACGAGCACGAAGCGCTGCGCACCGCGCCGGAAGAGATGGCGGGCGAGCGGGATGCTGTTCTGGTTCGTGGCGGCGCCGGTGTAGATGACGTTCGGCGAGAACTCGAAGCCCTCGTAGAGATCCGGGTACCAGAGCAGGCCGTTGCGCCGCTCGATCGCGGGCAGCACGGCCTTGCGGCCGAGGGACGTGCAGCAGCCGACGATCACGCTGACGGCGTCTTCCGTGAGCAGCCGGTCGGCGAGGCGGCGGTACAGCGCCGGGTCGGACTGCGTGTCGTAGTCGATCGCCTCGAGCGGCTTGCCGAGCACGCCGCCCGCCGCGTTGACCTCCTCGATGGCGAGCGTCGCGCCCGCGATGTGCTGCGACGACGGAATCGCCATCAGCCCCGAGCGCGAGAACAGGATGCCGACGGGCCAGGCGTCGTCGCGGAGGACGGTCATGCGGATGCCTTGCGCG
>JAKPAN010000077.1 GCA_029779475.1 Pseudomonadota bacterium | reverse complement strand
AGCGTGGCCGCGACGCCCTGCAGGATCGGCACGAGATCCTTCGCCTTCGCGTAGTGCAGATAGATGACCTGCGTATCGCCGCCGTTCTCGACCGGCGTG
This sequence comes from Pseudomonadota bacterium, assembly GCA_029779475.1. Taxonomy (GTDB): domain Bacteria; phylum Pseudomonadota; class Gammaproteobacteria; order Xanthomonadales; family Rhodanobacteraceae; genus Dokdonella_A. The sequence goes on along the minus strand of JAKPAN010000077.1, from coordinate 22,109 downwards.
TCGAGGTGCGCGATCAGTGCGCGCATCTTGAGACGGCCGTTCTTCGCACCGGAGAGCAAAATCGAATTCGTGCGCGTGTCGGCGAACACGCGCACCGCCTCGCCATTGGCCTGCGCGGTCTTGTCGTCGGACAGCGTGGTCAGCGTGCGCGCGAGCTCTGCCGCGTTGGCGTGCGCGAGCGGAATCATCTCGACCTGCGCGTCCGACACGGTGTCGATGCGGCGGATGATCGCGGCGAGCCGCTCGACGTTGCCGGCGCGGTCGGAAATCACCAGCGAGTTCGAGGTCGCGTGCGCGACGAGCTGGCCGCTCTGCGGCATCAGCGGACGCAGGATCGGCACCAGTTCCGCCGCCGAGACGTGCTTGACCGGTACGATCTCGGTGACGAGCTCGTCGGTCGATCGCGTGCCGATGCCGTCGACGCCGCTCGCCGCATCCTGCTGCGCGACCGCGTCGGGCACGATCTTGACCATGCTGCCCGACGGCACCGCGGCGTAGCCGTGCACGCGCAATACCGAAAGGAACACGTCGTAGATCTCGTCGGGCTTCATCGGCCGCGCCGAGACGACGGTGACCTTGCCCTGCACGTTCGGACCGACGATGAAGTTCTTGCCGGTGATCTCGCTGACGGTCGCGATCAGCGCCTGGATGTCGGCGTCCTTGAGGTTGAGCGTGTGGCGGCCGTCGGCGGTCGCGGCGTGCGCAGCCGGGGGCGCGGGTTCCGCGTTCGTCTGCGCGAAAACCGGCGGCGTGAGAAAGGCGCCGAGTGCGGCGGCAAAAAGAAAACGACGCATCATGGAACCCTTCCCCCAAAAATCGAATGTCGAATGCGCGGCGATCATCGCAGGCTGACGGTGACGTCGGTTGGCTTGCCGCCGCGCAACACCGTCACGCGCACGCTGTTCGCGCCGGAAAGCCCGGCGACGATCTGCTGGCCGCGCTCGACCGAATCGACGCGCTGACCGTTGACCGCGGTGACCACGTCGCCCGGCTGCAAACCGGCTTGCGTCAGCAGCGCCGCGTCGGCACCGCTGGCCGATACGCGCACGCCGGACAGCTTGCCGTTGTCGAGTACCGGCACCACTTGCACGCGCTGCATGAGTTCGGCGGGATTGTCGCGCAGGCGCGCGACGGTGCGCTGCAATTCCGTCGGCGCCGCCGCGGGCACGGCGACGTTGCCGCCCGGCTGTACCGCCGCTTTCGTTGCGCCGCCTTTCACCGTCGCCGGCGTCGGCCGCACGATGTTGCCGGGATCGGGATTGGTGTCGCGCGTAAGGCGCAGCGTTTCCTCGGCACCGCCGCGCGAGAACACGACGCGATCGGCGTAGACCGCCACGAGCTTGACGCCGCCGAGCACCTCGTCGCCGACACGGAACGCGCGTTCGCCGTCGCCCGCACCATCGAGGACGGCGACCCCGACGTTCGGATCGCGGTCGGCGAGCGTGCCGCGCAGGATCAAGCCCGTCGTCGAGGCCAGCGCGCCCGGCGCAGCGTTGCCCGCGCGCGGACTCACGCCGAAGAAATGGAAACGCGACACCGACTGCGGCGCCGCGGGCACCGCGACATTCGCCGGGGCCAGCGCGAGCGCCGCGGAGGCATCGCCACCCTGCGGCCACAGCGTCATCGCGATGCGCACGAGCAACCACAGCGCGAGCGCCGCCAGCACGGCGCAGCACGCGAGCGCCGCGCGGGCGGAAACGCGGGATCGGTCGACGGTCAGGTGGGAAAGGCTCATTCGCGGGGCTGCCGGGCAATCTGCCAAGCGTAGCAAACGCCGCCCGCGCGGGCGCGTGCGTGGCGCGCAGGAACGGAGCCATCGTGGCTGAAAGCGCTGCCGCGAACGCGCCGGCGCGGCGATGGTTCACGGCCTCCTTGGTGCTCGCGTCTTGTGCTACGTGTCAGGTGGCGAAGGAGTTTCGCGTTTCCCCCAGTGAATCGCCCAACTATCGGGCGTCTTCGAGGGAGAACCGAGACATGAGTACATCCAAGCGCGTTACCCCACGCGTCGGCACCCGTTTCCGCCCGGAACGCGTGTTGGCGCTCTACTTTTGCCGCTTCGCCGCGACCGTGGGACTGGCATTCACGGCCGGAGCCGCCCAGGCCGCCGGAATGCCGATGGAAAAGACCCGTGCGCCTACGCCGGAGAACCAGCGCGCACCGACAGCGATCGAGGAAGCCGCCCTGCGCCAGCGAATGATCGAGCAGGAGACGAATACGAGATCGAACGAGGCAAGCGCAAGCGCCGCACGCGAGCGGCTCGACATGCAGGCGCTCGGCCTGAGTCCGGACGATCCGGTAGCCCTGGACGCCTACCGCACGGAAATCCAGCGCAGCCCCGATGCCGTTACCGCCGCCGGCGATTTCGTCCTGAACACGTCGTGGGGCAACGGCGGCCTCGCGGGCGAACGCTACGCCGGTTCCAACAGCGGCACCTATTTGGGCATCAAGGCGGCCGCGCTCTCCAATGGCGACGTGGTCGTCGTAGGGCAAGTGCAGTTCAGTTCGACCGCTTCCCGACAGCTCGGCATCACCAAGCGCCGCGCCGACGGCAGCCGCGCTGTATGGACCGGCGCCGATCCGCAATACAGCCAATACGGCGGGCAATACATCGTTTATCCGAACACCAATACCTCGGTGCCGCCGGTCTGGCGAGTCGTCGACGTGAAGGTGCGCAACGACAAGATCTATGTGCTCGTCACCGGCCAGCTCAGCTCGCCGAGCACCTACGCGCCGAACATCCTCTGCTTCAACGCCGACGGTTCCGGTTGCGGCTATTGGTTCGCCTACATGAATCCTTCCAGCTTCACCAACGATGCGGTCGCCATGGACATCTACGGCGGCTATCTCGCGGTGCTGGGACGCAATTCCCTCGGCACCAGTGGCGGCTTCTGGGTGGCAGTGTTTCCGATCAACGCCGGCGGCGGCCTGGACACGGCCGGTGGCGCCAATTTCCCCGCGCCAAACGGTTTCGATCGCAGCGAACCCGCCGACATCGCCTTCCGGCGCTCGCTGCTGCTTCCCCTCAATGGAGCGCCCGATTACTACGTCCTGTTCACCAAGAAATATTCGGCCGATAGCAGCGACGTCGACTACGATCCCTGTCTGCTCGCCGTGCGCGGAAGCAACAACACGCCCGACACGACATTCGCCAGCGGCGGCGTGCGTTGCAAGCCGTTCGACGAATCCGGCAGCGGCAAGACGGACAAGGCCATCGCACTGACGACCAATGCATGGGGCGGCATCAGCGACAGTCATCAGGGCGTGCAGGTGCTGGTCAACGTTGCGCGTTCGGTCGACTCCGGCACTGGCATCTGGGAACTGCTCGATCGCGCCGACCATCCGCGTTTCGGCGCGCTCGGCGGCGCCGCCGGCTCGCACGCGCGGGGCGAAGGCCGCGTCGTGTTCGGCGGCTGCGGCCCGAGCAGCGACGGGGAGGGCTGTTTCACGGCGGAGTTGCATGCTGCCGCCTCGCACAGCGGCAACGACTTTCTGAACTTCGGCAACGACATGGTCGTGGCCGGCTTCCGCAATGGCACCAGCATTGTCGGCGGCACGACCCGGTACAACTCGTCGCTGATTGCGCGGGTGAACGGCGACAGCGGCGAACTCACCCAGTTCTCGACGTTCGCCAGCGGCTACAGCGAAGGCTGGTTCTACAGCCTCGTCGCACGCAACGATCACGAGATGATCGGGATCGGCGCGGCCATCGACAACACGGTCGCGACATCGACTGCGCGCACGCAGATCATGACCGGCCTGACCAATCTCGACGACGTGATCTTCAGAAACGGCTTCGATTAGCGGATGCCATGTCGCGACCCACCCCAGCGCGAGCGGCGACGCGAAATCCGCGTCGCCGCTACGCGTACTTCCGGGGGCAGCCCCCCGCTTGCCTCGACAAGTCACGCACTCGCCCGCATGCCCCGTTTGCGCGGCATTCGGAACACAGCCGTCCTGCCTCATCGAGGCGGATGCCTGCCGATCTTCGTTGACGCGTCGGCCGAAGCATCAACGCAAGCTGGAACGCGCGCGGCGAAGGCGCTACTTTCGCGCCACGATGCCGACCGATGACGACGCCCGCGTCACAGAACTGCTGCAACGCTGGAGCGACGGCGACGCCGACGCGCTCGAACGCCTGCTGCCGCAGGTCTACGCCGATCTGCGCCGCCTCGCGGCGAGCCTGCTGCGCACGCATCCGGGCCACGCCACGCTGCAGACCACCGCGCTCGTCAACGACGTGCTGCTGCGCCTGCTCGGCAAACCGCCGTCCGCGTTCAACGACACCGCGCACTTGCTCAACGCGGCAGCGCGCATGATGCGCCAGGCGCTCGTCGATCGTGCGCGCCGCGCGGCGACCGACAAGCATGGCGGCAGCTGGAGCCGCGCCGATTTCGACGCCGCGCTCGATGTGGCGATGCCCGATTCGATCGACGTGCAATCGCTCGATCGCGCGCTCGACGACCTCGCCCAAGTCGACGAGCGCATGGCCAAGGGCGTCGAGCTGCGCTACTTCGTCGGCCTCGAAGTCGCCGAGATCGCCGCCGTGCTCGGCATCACCGAACGCACCGCCTATCGCGACTGGTGCACCGCGCGCGAATGGTTGCGCACGCGCCTGGACGCGACAGCGTAGGAGCGCCGACGTTGGACGAGCGCGAGAAAATCCTGTGGCGCATCGTGCGAGCCGCGCAGGACGTCGAACCCGACGCGCGCGCGGCATTTCTCGACGCCCGCTGCGGCGACGACGCGGCGTTGCGGCACGACGTCACCGCGATGCTCGCCCGCATCGAACGACGCGAAAGCGAAGTGGCCGACGCGCCCGCTCGCGTCGAGAAGGAACCGGCCAGCGACGCCAACGATTCGAGCGAAACGGATGCACTACTCGGCGCGCGACTGGGTTCGTTCCGCCTCGTCGAACGCATCGGCCGCGGCGGCATGGGCGTGGTCTATCGCGGCACACGCGAGGGCGCCGACTTCGCACAGGATGTCGCCGTCAAACTGATCCGCCGCGGCTTCGACTTTGACGACGTCCATGCGCGCTTCCTGCGCGAGCGGCGCATCCTTGCGCGGCTCGACCATCCCAACCTCGCCCGCTTCATCGACGGCGGCGTCGCACCCGATGGCCGGCCGTGGTTCGCGCTCGAATACGTGCGGGGCGAGCCGATCACGCGCTGGTGCGACCAGCACCGTCGTGGCCTGCGCGCACGCATACATCTGTTCCTCGATATCTGCGCCGCCGTGCAACACGCGCATGCGCAGCTGGTCGTGCACCGCGATCTCAAGCCCGCCAACATTCTGGTCGACGGCGGCGCTCGCGTGCACTTGCTCGACTTCGGCATCGCGCGCCTCGTCGGCGGCGACGATGACGATGTGCCGACGGCTGTCGGGCAGCGCTACGCATTGACTCCTGAGTACGCAGCACCCGAACAGTTTTCAGGCGGCATTGCCGGCGTCGCGACCGACGTCTACGCGCTCGGCGTGATCCTCTACGAGCTGGTCGCCGGCGTTCTGCCGCTCGCGATAGAGCGTGGCGACCTGCTCGCGACCGCCCACCTCGTGCGCACGGCACCACCGGCAGCGTTATCCGGCGCGATCTTCCGCGATGCCCCGGGCGGCGCTTCGACGACGGAGCGCCTGGCCGCACGCGCGACGACCGCACGCGCTTATCGTCGGGAGGTCCGCGGTGACCTCTCGCGCATCGTCGACAAGACGCTAGCGAAGGATCCGGTGCGACGGTATCCCACCGTCGACGCTCTCGCCGATGATCTGTCGCGCTGGCTCGCGGGCGCGCCCGTGCGCGCTTCGGGCGACGGCCTCGGCTACCGGCTCGGCAAATTCGTCCGGCGCCATCGTGTTCCGGTCGCGATCGCTGCGGTCGCGATAGCCGCTATCGTCGCGGGCGTGGCAGGCACGTTGTGGCAGGCGCATCGCGCGAACGTCGCCGCGACTGCGGCAAGGGCCGACGCCGCGAGCGCCGCCGCTGCGCGCGACTTTCTGGCTTCATTGCTCGGCAAGGCATCGCCGGAATTGGATGGCAGGCCGGAGACCACCGTGCGCGAAGTACTCGATCACGCACGCTCTCGCATCGCCAGCGAGTTCGCGTCGCAACCGGCGCTGCGCACGGAAATGTCGACGTTGATCGGCCACACTTACAATGACTTGGGCGAGTACGGCGAAGGTCTCGCCTTGCTGCGCGAATCGGCGAAGCTCGCAGACGCCGATTCACGCGTGCCCGCCGGCACGCGCGGTGCGGCGCATGCAGAGCTCGCTTATGCGCTCCTCGCACGCAATGACGCCGCCGAGGCGGAACACGAGGCCACGACCGCGATCACTCTGCTTCGGCGCGAGCCTTCAAGCGATGCTCTGGCGAACGCGCTTGGTACGCTGGCGACAGCGCTCTATCTGCAGGAACGCTTCGCGCCGGCGCTTGAAGCGCAGCGCGAGTCGATCGACGTCACTGGCGACCTGCACGGCGCAGACAGCGAGGAGCATGCCGCCGCGCAGATGGAACTCAGTTACTTCCTTGCCGCGGGGTCCGCGCCCGCGGATGCAATTCCGGTCGCGCAGGATGCGCTGCGTGCGCTGGATCGGCGTTACCCCGGAATCGACAAGCCTGTCGTTACGCGCGCGCTGTGGGCGCTCGGCAATGCGCTTTCCTCCGCGGATCGGGACGCCGAAGCCGTACCGTATCTGCAACGCGCTCGCGACATGGTCGGGCGTATCTACGGGTACGATGGCGCCAAGTTCATGCGCAGCCTGCAGTTGCTCGGCGTGGCCGAGCTGTCGAGCGGCGATCTGCCAGCCGCACGCAAGGATTTGGCGCTTGCCGCGCACTTGGTTGAGACGAGCGCTCCCGACCACCCGCTTGTTTCGATCATCCACATGTACTACGCCATATCCCTGCTGCGTGCCGGCGACGCGGAGCTGGCGCTGACACAAGCACTGCGCGCGGCCAAAGAGGCGGCGAAGGCCGGCCGCAACGATGTGGCCGATCGCGCGGCCATCGTGCTCGCGCGGGCACGCAGCCTGCTTGGCCGCGACGCCGAGGCGATAGCCGCCTTGGACGAGTCATTGCCGGGCATGCGCGAGCGCCATTCCGACAAACTGGCTCTTGCGCTGGCCGCCAAGGCCGGCGCACAGCGGCGCCACGGAGACGTCGCCGGCGCGGTCGCAACGATGCGCGAAGCGATAGCGTCTGCCGGATCGCTGCAACGGGGCGGGCAAATCGAACTGCTGCTGGAGCAGGCGCGCGTCGCGCTCGCAAGCGGTGATGCGAAAACAGCAGCAGAGCATGCGCACGCGGCCAAGCAATTGCTGACCGCGGCCAAGGCGGAGCGCGCACCCGAGTTCGCCGAAGCGGAACGTCTCGAGACAGCGCGCTGAGCGACGCCTCTGCGTGTCAGCGCGAGGTGAACATGCGCATGATGCGGCGGAAGAAACCTTGTTTCGGCGGCATCGGCGCTGCGGCATCGGCCGTCGTCGTGGTCGGCACCGTGCGGGCGTGTTCGCGGCGCGGTTTGCGCTCCGCGTTGTGGCGCGGCGCGGCGACTTCCTTGGTCGCGTTGACGGCTGCTGCGCTGACGGTTGCGTCCGTCGCCTCGCCTTCGCGGCGCTTGTTGCGGCCGCGACCGCCGCGGCGGCGGCGCTTGCGTGGCGCCTCACCGTTCATGTCGGCAGGATTCGTGGCGACGGAGTTCGGCGCGGAAGCGGCGACGGCGGCCTTCGGCGCTTCCTTGCGTTCGCCACGCGGTTCGCGGCGCTCGCCGCTGCGAGAGGCGCCGTCGCGACGTTCGCCACCGCGTCCGTCGCGGGTACGGCTTGAACGAGACGGACCGCTCTTCGGCGGCGGACCTGCCGTGTTGCGCGCATCGTCGGCGGCTTCGTCGTCGCTGTTCACCTCGCCCGCAGGCGCGTTCGCGCGCACGCGCGGCGGCGGCGTTTCGAGCAGGTCGGGCGTGATCGGCGCGGTCGGAATCTTCTGTTCGATGTAGGCCTCGATATCGGGCAGCGTCATCGCGTAGAGATCGCAGGCGAAGCTGATCGCGTCGCCCTCGGCGCCCAGGCGCGCGGTGCGGCCGACGCGGTGCACGTAGTCCTCGGCGTCCTGCGGGAGGTCGTAGTTGAAGACGTGGCTCACTGCGGGAATGTGCAGGCCGCGCGCGGCGACGTCGGTGGCGACGAGAATCTCGATCTCACCGCGCTGGAATTTTCCGAGCAGGCGTTCGCGCTTGGCCTGCGGCACGTCGCCGGACAGCGTGGCGACGCCGAAGCCTTGGCGTTCGAGCGCGCGCGTGACTTTTTCGGCGGCGATCTTGGTGTTGACGAAGACGATGCTGCGATGCGCTTCCAGCTTCGACAGCAGGTTGAGCAGCAACGGCTGCTTCTCTTCCTTGGCCGGGAAGTAAACGACCTGGCGCACACGGTCGGCGGTGACGTTGTCGGCTTCGACGGCGAGCTTTTCCGGCTCGTTCATGTGGTCGTAGGCAAGTTCGAGCACGCGGTGCGAGAGCGTCGCCGAGAACAGCATGCCCTGGCGTTCCTCGCGCGGCGGCATGCGCCGGAACAGGAAGCGGATGTCCTTGATGAAGCCGAGGTCGAACATGCGGTCGGCTTCGTCGAGCACGACGGCCTCGATCGAATTGAACGAGAACACGTGCTGCTTGAGGTAGTCGATGAGGCGGCCCGGCGTGGCGATGATGAGATCGCTGCCGTTTTTGAGCGTCTCGCGCTGCTTGTCGTAGTCGACGCCGCCGTAGATGAGCGCGGAGCGCAGGCCGGTGTCGCGGCCGATGTTCTTGAAGTCCTTGTCGATCTGGATCGCCAGCTCGCGCGTCGGCGCGATGATGATGGCGCGTGGATCGCTCAGCTTGCGGTCGGCGCGCGCGGGCTGCGTGAGCAGGCGGTTGAGCACGGCGACGAGGAAGGCGCCGGTCTTGCCGGTGCCGGTCTGCGCCTGGCCGGCGACGTCGCGGCCGGTCAGCGCGATCGGCAGCGTCAGCGCCTGGATCGGCGTGCAGCGCGTGAAGCCGGAGGCATGCAAGCCGGAAAGCAGGCTCGGATGCAGGTTGAAACTTTCGAAGGTGACGTCGGTCAGCGGGTGCGTCATGGACAGGAATCTTGTGGTGGGAGCGGCGGCCGCAAGGGGCTCGTCGACGGTTACGCGCCACGCTGGCGCGCGGGATCGCTCTTGCGTTTTCGCGGCGGCGTCCCCAACTTGCACGGGTCGGCGGTTTGGGCTGAAATGCGGATCGCCTTCCGCCCGTTTCGCGACCTGCGCGCCGGCGCAGCCTGCAAGTGTAGCGCAGCCCCGCCCGCGACGCGCGGCGCAACCCCCATTCCCTGAAGAGAGTTCCCCGTGAGCGAGCATATTGCCCATATCAGCGACGACCAGTTCGAGGACAAAGTCCTCAATTCCAGCGAGCCCGTACTCGTGGATTTCTGGGCCGAATGGTGCGGCCCGTGCAAGATGATCGCGCCGATCCTCGACGATCTCGCGGCGAGCTACCAGGGCAAGCTCAAGATCGCCAAGATCAACGTCGACCATAACCAGAAAACCCCCCGCACCTACGGCGTGCGCGGCATCCCGACCTTGATGATCTTCAAGGACGGCAAGGTGCAGGCGACGCAGATCGGCGCCGTCAGCAAGACGCAGCTCGCGCAGATCATCGACAAGGCGATCGCCTGAAACGAAGACAGGAAATCGTGAACGGGGAATCGAAAAAGCACGTCGCTGCGATTCCCCTTCACGGCTCCCCCGCTAGACGCCCGCCAAACGCGGTGCTAAGTTGATTCCAGCGCCCGGAGCCGTCTGCTCCGCCCGCTTCTTCCGGTTCATTCCCTCCCCTGTTCCATCCAACGGCGCCCAGCAGGATTGCCCGTGTCCGAAAACGAAACGAACGACAGCGGCCCGCGCGCCGCTCCCGAAGGCCGTGAGCCGCGCCAGCGCGCGCCGCGCAACCAGAATGCCCAAGCCGCCGCGAGCCAGCCCGCCGCGACGGAAACACCCGCCGCCGCGCCACGCGAAACCGACAGCGCGCCGCGCGCCGAAGGCGGCGAGGCCGCAGCGCCTGCCAATGCCGATGCCGGCGGCGGTGACGGCCAGCAGCGCCAGGGCGGCCAGCAGCAAGGCCAGAACCAGAACCAGCAGGGCCGCCGCAATCGCCGCGACCGTCGCAACCGCCACGGCGGCGGCGGCAACAATCCGCAGGGCGGCAATCGCAACGGCCACTACGACGACGAGGAATACGACGAGAAGAACCTCGCCACCGGCCCGTTGATCGACCTCAACGACCTCAAGCGCAAGAGCGCGGCCGACCTGCTCACCTTCGCCGAAAGCCTCGGCATCCAGGAAGGCGTCGCGCGCGCGCGCAAGCAGGACATCATCTTCCTCGTGCTCAAGGCGCATGCGCGCGCCGGCGGCGGCATCTACGGCGAAGGCGTGCTCGAGATTCTGCAGGACGGCTTCGGCTTCCTGCGCGGCTTCGACGAGAGCTATCTCGCCGGCCCGGACGACATCTATATCTCGCCGTCGCAGATCCGCCGCTTCAACCTGCGCACCGGCGACTACATCAACGGCCGCGTGCGCCCGCCCAAGGAAGGCGAGCGTTACTTTGCGATGCTCAAGGTCGACACGATCAACGGCGAGCCGCCGGAAGCATCGAAGAACAAGGTCCTGTTCGAAAACCTCACACCGCTGTTCCCGCGCAAGGCGTTCCACCTCGAGCGCGGCAACGGTTCGTCGGAAGACATCACCGGCCGCATCCTCGACCTCGTCGCGCCGATCGGCCGCGGCCAGCGCGGCCTCATCGTCTCTCAGCCGAAGGCCGGCAAGACGATGATGATGCAGAACATCGCGCAGGCGATCGTGCACAACCATCCGGATGCGCACCTGATCATGCTGCTCATCGACGAGCGCCCGGAAGAAGTCACCGAAATGCAGCGCAGCGTGCGCGCCGAGATCGTCGCCTCGACGTTCGACGAGCCCGCCGTGCGCCACGTGCAGGTCGCGGAAATGGTGATCGAGCGCGCCAAGCGCCTCGTCGAACACAAGAAGGACGTGGTCATCCTGCTCGATTCGATCACGCGCCTCGCCCGCGCCTACAACACGGTCGTGCCGTCGTCGGGCAAGGTGCTCACCGGCGGCGTCGACGCGAACGCGCTGCAGCGTCCGAAGCGCTTCTTCGGCGCCGCGCGCAACGTCGAGGAAGGCGGTTCGCTGACGATCATCGCGACCGCGCTCATCGATACCGGCTCGAAGATGGACGAAGTCATCTACGAGGAATTCAAGGGCACCGGCAACATGGAAGTGCACCTCAACCGCCGCATCGCCGAGAAGCGCGTCTACCCTGCGATCGACATCAACCGCTCGGGCACGCGCCGCGAAGACCTGCTCATCGATCCGGATCAGCTGCAGAAGATCTGGATCCTGCGCAAGCTCCTGCATCCGATGGACGAGCTTGCGGCGATGGAGTTCATGCTCGACAAGATGAAGAACACCAAGACCAACGACGAGTTCTTCGGCGCGATGAAGCGCTGATCAAGCCTCTCGGGAAACAACAAAAAGCCGGCCTCGCGCCGGCTTTTTTCTTGCCGCCATCCGTGGCGGCAACCCTTCGTACCATCGCTACGCGATGTCGAACATCGCTCCCGGCGATTTTTTCGTTCTACGCGACGCGCTCGATGAACACGTGCGTCGCACGCTCACCCGCCACCGTGCGCGTGCACGCGTAGCCGAGCGCGCGCAGGTCGAGGCCTTGCATCAGCGACTCGCCCTGGCCGAGCAGCACGGGCGACACGACGAGATGCAGATCGTCGACGAGCCGCGCCTGCAGGTATTGGCGAACCGTCGCAGCGCCGCCACCGACACGCACGTCCAGGCCGCCCGCTGCGGCCTTGGCGCGTTCGAGCGCGGCATCGATGCCTTCAGTGACGAAGTGGAACGTCGTGCCGCCCGCCATCGGTTCCGGCGCGCGCGCGTGATGCGTGAGCACGAACGTCGGCGCGTGGTACGGCGGCTCGTCGCCCCACCAGCCTTTCCAGCGATCGTCCGGCCACGGCCCGCGGATCGGGCCGAACATGTTGCGGCCGAGGATGTAGGCGCCGATGCCCTGCATGCTGCGCTCGGCGATCTCGTTGTCGACGCCGGTTTCGCCGCCGTCCTGTCCCTGCATGGCGCGCCAGAAGCGCGTCGGGAAAAACCATTGCATCAACTCGGGGCCGCGCTCGCCGAGCGGGTTTTCCAGGCTCTGGTTCGGCCCCGCGCCGAAACCGTCGAGGGACAAGGCAAAGCCCAGCACGCGCAATCGCGACATGACGCTCTCCTGTTTTCGACGCGTGCCACGCCTATCCGGACGCGGCGCGCGAAGCTCATTGCAACCGCGTCTGGAACAACCGGTGGATGCGCTTGTACTCGTCGAGCCACGAATCGGCGTGGACGAACCCGTGGCGTTCCATCGGATAGCCCGACAGCGTGAAATCGTCCTTGTGCAGCTCGATGAGCTTCTGATACAGCCGCACCGAATCCTCGAACAACACGTTGTCGTCGATCATGCCGTGGCAGATCAGCAGCGCGCCCTTGAGCCCATCGGCGAATTCGATCGGCGAGGAACGCTCGTAGGCGATCGGATCGACTTGCGGATCGTTGAGGATGTTCGAGGTGTACTCGTGGTTGTACTGCGCCCAGTCGGTGACCGGGCGCAGCGCGGCGCCGGCCTTGAAGATCTCGGGCGCGCGGAACATCGCCACCAACGTCATGAAGCCGCCGTAGGAACCGCCGTAGACGCCGACGCGCGCGGGATCGCCGGAGGCGTTCTTCTCCATCCAGTGCACGCCATCGATGAGATCTTCGAGTTCGGGATGACCCATCTGGCGATAGATCGCCGTGCGCCAGTCGCGGCCGTAGCCTTCGCTCGCGCGGTAGTCCATGTCGAGCACGACATAGCCTTCCTCGGCGAGCAGGTTGTGGAACATCTGCTCGCGGAAATACGCCGGATAGCCAAGATGCACGTTCTGCAGGTAGCCCGCGCCGTGCACGAACATCACGACGGGATGCTTCTTCGACGCATCGAAATCCTTCGCCTTGTAGAACTTCGCGTAGATCGGTTGTTTCGTGTGCGTCGACGGCACTTCGACGATCTGCGGCTCGATCCAGTTCAGTGCCTTGAATTCGGCGGTGCGCGTGTCGGTGAGTTCGCGCGGCGCACCGCCGTCGACGTCGACGATCGCGAGCTGCGTGGGCAGGTACGCGCTGGAATGCTGCACGGCGAGGCGCTTGCCGTCGGGCGACAGCGCGAAGCCGTCGATCGCCTTGAGCTGCGTGACGCGTTCGAGCTTGCCGCCCGTGCTCGGCACGCGATAGATGTCGTAGCTGTACGGCGCGTCGACGTTCGCGCGCAGGTAGAACCAGCGGCCATCCGGCGACTGTTCCGGCGCCGACACTTCGAACTTGCCGCCGCCGCTGAGCAAGGCGGCCTTGCCGCCGACCGGCTTCGCGTAAAGCTGCGAGTAGCCGCTTTCCTCGGACACGTACCAGAGCGTGCGGTTGTCTTTTTCCCAGCCGAATTCGTTGAAGTTCCAGTTGATCCACGCCGGATCGGTGAGGCGATGTTCGCTGCGCAGCGTCGCGTGGTCGAAGTCGACGCTGGCGATCCAGCGATCCTTGTTGTCGATCGCGCGGATCTGGATCGCGAGCTGGGCGCCATCCTCGCTCCACGCGATGCCGCCGCCACCGCCGTCGTCGGCGCGCGAGACGATGCGCACGGCACGCGATTTCGGCTCGTCCTTGTCGGCCTTGGCCTTCTTGTCGGCGCCCTTCTTGTCCGCGCCGCTCTTGTCGGCAGATTGGTCGGGCTTCGCCTCGTCGCTACCGCGTTCGGGCTTGAGCTTTGCGTTCTCCTCGCGCACGGCCTTGAGCGGATCGTCGTGGATGCCCGGCAGGCCGTCGAGCGCCAGCGCATGTTGCTCGTGCTTCTGAAGATCGAGCAGCAGCAGCGATTGCGGCGCAGGTTCGTTGCGGCCGACGCGCGTGCGTTCGTCCTGCTGTTCTTCGTAGCCGGATTCGGTGACGAAGTGCTGCAGCTTGCCGTGCTTGCCCGAGTCGTACCCCTTCGGACTGGTCGCCACGACGAGCCAGCGGCCATTCGGCGACAGCGAAGTGCCCTGGACTTCGACCGCATCGCCGAGGAAGAACGGCAGCGGCGCGCGTGTCGGATCGCCCTTGGCGAACTCGTCGGCGTGCTGCTTGCGCGCGTCGCGGTCGGCCTTGATCTTGCGCAGCGTCGAAAAATAGCGCAGTTGCTGGCGACCGAGGTCGTCGGGCTTCTTCGCCTCGGGATCCTTTTCCATGCGCAGCACGACGGCGGGCGCGGCGACCGCAGCGGCGAGGTCGTAGGTGAACCAGTCTTCGCCGCTGCGGTATTGCAAAGCGCGGCCGTCGGCGGAGAACTGCGGCGAGGATTCCGGCTGCGGCGTGCGCGTGACCTGGGTCAGGCGGCCGCTGGAAAGATCGCGGATGAACACGTCGCCGTTGCGCACGAACGCGGCGTGCGTGCGCGTGCGATCGAACGTCGCCTCGCTGCCGTCGGCGTTCGCCATCGCCGCGGGATCGACGATCGCGTCCTTGCCGCCGTCGAGGTCGACGCGATGCAGGTCGCGCACGTTCGAGCCTTTCTGCTTGAGCGAGTAGTACACGGCACGGCCGTCGACGCTCCAGTACGCACGCTCGACGGGCGGCCCGATCCAGTCCGGATCCGCCATCGCCTGCTCGATCGTGGTCGCGCGCGCGGGCGCGGCGGCGAGCGTGAGCAGGCTCGTGAAGCAAACGAGCGCGATGCGTTGCATGGCGTGGTTTTCCCGGCGTGAAAACGCGCAGGATAGCGCCGTGTCGTCCGGCTAGCCCAGGCCGAAAGTCAGCGCCGCTTGGCAAACGCGCGCGGCACGGGCAGCCTTGCGTCTTTACATTCTCCGGAGACGGCCGTGACCTTGCCCAGTGTCGAGATCGAGACCGCCGAAAAACCCGTCCACGCCGTGATCTGGCTGCACGGCCTGGGCGCCGACGGCAACGATTTCGCGCCAATCATCCCGCAGCTCGTCGATCCGGCCTGGCCGGCCGTGCGCTTCGTCTTCCCGCATGCGCCGGTGCGGCCGGTCACGGTCAACGGCGGCATGCCGATGCGCGCGTGGTACGACATCGCCGGCATGCGCATCGAGGACAAGCAGGACGACACTGGTCTGCGCGCGTCCGTCGGCGAAGTCGAAAAACTCATCGCGCGCGAGATCGAACGCGGCGTGCCGTCGCGGCACATCCTGCTCGCCGGGTTCTCGCAAGGCGGCGCGGTCGTGCTTGCCGCGGGATTGCGCAGCAAGGAAGCGCTCGCCGGCATCGTCGCGCTGTCGACCTATCTCATGTTCGCCGAACGCTTGCCGGCCGAGCAGTCCGCGGCGAACGCGCACCTGCCGATCTTCATCGGCCACGGCAGCGGCGATCCGGTCGTGCCGCAGGCGCTCGGCACCGCCGCGCGCGATGCGCTGGCGAAACTCGGCCATCCCGTCGCGTGGCATGGCTATCCGATGGCGCACCAGGTCTGCATGGAAGAAATCGCCGACCTGCGCGCGTGGATCGGTGCGCATTTTTTTTCCTGATCGACGCGACACGAATGCGCCAGCCCTCCGCGAAGTTGCCGCCCGCGCCGACGTGGATGCCGACGTTCTGCAGCGTGCCGACGCTGTTCGTGCTGATGCTCGTCGGCGAGCTCGTCGCGCTTGTCGTCGTGCTCGCGCCGCAGGACAGCCCGCGCGAATGGCTGCCGCATCTCGGCACGACCAGCGTCTACGTGCAGTGGCTCGTGCTGCTCAACGCGGTCGTGCTGTGTTCGCTGCGCGTGCCGCTGCAACGCCTGCCGACGCTGGCCGGCTTCTTCCTCGCATGGCTCGCGGCGGTGACGACGACGGCGCTGGCGAGCCTCGTCGTCTGCCGCATCGACCAGGCGCTCGCGTTCGGCCTCACCGTGCCGGCGACGGAAACGCTGCGCTTCGTGTTCGCCAACACGGCGATCTGCGCGCTGATCGCCGCGGCCGTGTTGCGTTACCTGTTCGTGCTCGAACGCTGGCGCGAGCGCGTGCACGCGGCGGCGAAAGCGCAAGTCGACGCGCTGCAAGCGCGCATCCGCCCGCATTTCCTGTTCAACAGCATGAACACGATCGCCGGACTCATCCGCGCGCGCCCCGCGGACGCCGAACGCACGGTCGAGGATCTTGCCGAACTGTTCCGCGCCGCACTCGGCCACGGCGACGTGCCGGGCACACTCGGCGAGGAACTCGATCTCGTCGACCGCTATCTCGACATCGAGCGCTTGCGCCTGGGCGATCGCCTGCGCACCGACATCGACGTGGCCGCGCTGCCGCGCGACCTGCCGCTGCCGCGCCTGCTACTGCAGCCGCTCGTCGAGAACGCGGTCTACCACGGCATCCAGCCGCGGCCGGAAGGCGGCACGCTGTCGATCCGCGGCACGCGCGACGGCGGCTTCGTCGAGATCGTCTTCACCAATCCGCTGCCTGCGAATGCGGGCGCGCGGCGCAATGGCGTCGCGCTCGACAACGTGCGCGCACGCATCGAGTACCATTTCGGCGCGCGCGGGGAGCTGCGCATCGAACCGCAGGCGGAGCGCTTCGTCGTCCGCGTGCGCCTGCCGGAGATTGCCGCGCGATGAACGACATGAAGACACCGGGATGAAAGCGCTGATCGTCGACGACGAACCGCTCGCGCGCGATCGCCTGCGCGCGATGCTCGGCGACATCGAAGGCATCGACGTCGTCGGCGAAGCCGGCCACGGCGCCGAAGCGCTCGAAGCCGCGCAACGCCTCGCGCCCGACGTCGTCCTGCTCGACATCCGCATGCCCGGCATCGACGGACTCGAAGCCGCGCGCCACCTCGCCGCGTTCGAGACGCCGCCCGCGATCGTGTTCTGCACCGCGTATGGCGACCACGCACTCGAGGCGTTCGAGGCGAACGCGGTCGACTACCTGCTCAAGCCCGTGCGCGCCGAACGCCTGCGCGCCGCACTCGACAAGGCGCGGCGCTGGAGCGCGCAAACCTCGCAGACGGTCGAACGCGCGCTTGGCCATGCACCCGCGCGCTCGCATCTGTGCGCACGCGTGCGCGGCAACCTCGTGCTCGTGCCGATCGACGACGTGCACTACCTGCTCGCCGAGGACAAGTACGTCGTCGTCCACCACGCGAAGGGCGAAGTGCTCGTCGAGGAACCGCTCAAGGCGCTCGAAGACGAATTCGGCGAACGCTTCGTGCGCATTCACCGCAACTGCCTCGTCGCGCGCGCGCGCCTGTCCGGCCTCACGCGCGACGCGGAAGGCCGCCTGCTCGCCGCGATCTCCGGCGTCGACGCGCCACTGGAAGTCAGCCGCCGCAACCTGCCCGGCTTGCGCAAACTCATCAGGAGCCTATGAAAACGCTACGCATCGCCACGCGACAGAGCGCGCTCGCGCTGTGGCAGGCCGAACACGTCGCCGCCCGATTGCGCGCGATCCACGCCGACCTCCACGTCGAACTCGTGCCGATGACCACGCGCGGCGACCAGATCCTCGATCGCCCGCTCGCCGAAATCGGCGGCAAGGGCCTGTTCCTCAAGGAACTCGAAGTCGCGTTGCAGGAACGCCGCGCCGACATCGCCGTGCATTCGCTCAAGGACGTGCCGATGACGCTGGAGCCGGGCTTTTCCATCGGCGCCGTACTCGAACGCGCCGATCCCGCGGACGCGTTCGTCAGTCCGAGATTCGCGCGGCTCGCCGAATTGCCGCAGGGCGCGCGCGTCGGCACCTCGTCGCTGCGCCGGCAGGCGCAACTGCGTGCGCTGCGTCCCGACCTGCATCTCACCGACCTGCGCGGCAACGTCAACACGCGACTCGCGAAACTCGACGCCGGCGACTACGACGCGATCGTGCTCGCCTGCGCGGGGCTGGAACGCCTCGGCCTCGGCGCGCGCATCGCCTCGCGGCTCGACGCACCCGATTGGCTGTGCGCCGTCGGCCAAGGCGCGATCGCGATCGAATGCCGCCTCGGCGACGACGCCATCGCCGCGCGCGTCGCGCCGCTCGACGATGCGTCCACGCATCGCTGCACCGATGCCGAACGCGCGATGAGCCTCGCGCTGCACGGCAGCTGCAACGTGCCCATCGCCGGCTACGCGATGGAAACCGACGCCGGCCTCGCGCTGTGGGGACTCGTCGGCTACGCCGAGCGCGGCACGCTGATCCGCGCGCAGGCGAGTGGCGGGCGCGAAGCGCCGCAAGCGTTGGGCCAGACCGTCGCCGCGATGCTGCGCGAGCGCGGCGCGGATGCGGTACTCGGCATCGGCCAACCATGAAAAAACGGCAGGACAGCCGTTTTTCACGGCGCAGCCGCCCGAAGGGTGGCGCACAGGGATGTGCGTCATGAAAAATGTCCGCTGTCAAGTCATTGGCACAGACGTTTAGCAGTGCGAAAGGTCTTGTGGGGCAACAGGTTAGGCCAGATTCTGACCATCGCTTGCTGCTGCCCCTTTGTTAACCAGGTGCCGCATAGGCGCTTCGCGGAGGTAACCCCAGGGAAGACACGGCAGGCAAGATCGTATAGTCATGATAGTCCCCGCTTGTCGCGAACCGCCACTCAAAGATCCGGGCAACCTGTGGGATCCCGAGAGGCCTATACGCACATCCAGATCGGCACCACGACCATCGCAGGGTGCGCGGCAACGGGCTGCTTCTCAAGGTAGACGCGAGTTGGCGGCCGACCCCAACTGTTCACCAGCACGATCGGATCGTCAGGCACGAACAGGACTGGTCTTCGATGCGCTGCAGACTGACTTCGGGCCGATCGCGTTCGTCGCAGACAGGATGGCGTCCGACGCAACGAGTCAGGGGGCCGTCTAGGACGCCGCGCTAGAATCCGGCCCAAGGCTGCTCCGCTGCGCACGCAGCCGCAACGCGTTGCCCACCACCGAGGCCGAACTCAGGCTCATGGCCAGGGCCGCGAACATCGGCGAGAGCAGCCAACCGGTCAGCGGGTACAGCACGCCGGCCGCCAGCGGCACGCCCAGGCCGTTGTAGACCAGGGCGAAGGCCAGGTTCTGGCGCATGTTGGCCACCGTGGCCTGCGACAGCCCGCGCGCCACGGCGATGCCGCGCAAATCCCCCTTGACCAGTGTCACCTGGGCGCTGTTCATCGCCACGTCGGTGCCGGTGCCCATGGCGATGCCGACATCGGCGCGCGCCAGCGCCGGGGCGTCGTTGATGCCGTCGCCGGCCATGGCGACCACGCGGCCTTCGCGCTGCAGCCGTTCGACCAGCGCCAGCTTGTCCTCGGGCTTGACCTCGCCGTGCACCTCGTCGATCCCCAGGCGCGCGGCCACCGCGCGGGCGGTGGTCACGCCGTCGCCGGTGGCCATGACGATACGGATGCCCGCCGCATGCAGCGCCGCCAGCGCCTCCGGGGTGCTGGCCTTGACCGGATCGGAGACCGCCAGCAGCCCGGCCAGCCGACCCTCCACGGCCAGGTGCATGACGCTGGCGCCTTCCCGGCGCAGGGCCTCGGCCGGCGCCGCCAGCGCCTCGACGGCCACGCCGAGCCGGGCCATCAGCGCGGTGTTGCCCAGCGCCAGCGACCGGCCGGCGACGCGGCCTTGCACGCCGATGCCTGAGCCCGAGTCGAACTCCTCCACCGCATCCAGGGCGATGCCCTGTTCGCGCGCCTGACGGACGATGGCGTCGGCCAGCGGGTGCTCGCTGCCCTGGTCCAGGCTGGCCGCCAGGCGCAGCACTTCCTCGGCGGCGAAGCCCTCGGCGGGCACCACCCGGTCGAAGGCCGAGCGGCCTTCGGTCAGCGTGCCGGTCTTGTCCACGATCAGCGTATCGACCTTGCGCAGGTTCTCGATCGCCGCCGCGTCGCGGAACAGGATGCCCTGACTGGCGCCACGCCCGGTCGCCACCATGATCGACATCGGCGTGGCCAGGCCCAGCGCGCACGGGCAGGCGATGATGAGCACCGAGACCGCGTTGATCAGGCCGAACACCCAGCCCTGGGCGGGGCCGAACAGCCCCCAGGCGAAGAAGGTGGCGATGGCCACGCTGACCACGGCCAGCACGAACCAACCGGCCACGCCATCGGCCATGCGTTGCAGGGGCGCCTTGGAGCGCTGCGCCTGGGCGACCATCTGCACGATCTGCGACAGTACCGAGTCGGCGCCGACGCGCTCGCAGCGCATCAGCAGCGCGCCGCTGGTGTTGAGCGTGGCGCCGATCAGCCGGTCGCCTGCGCGCTTGGTCACCGGCAGCGGCTCGCCGGTCAGCATGGACTCGTCGACCGCGCTTGCGCCTTCGAGCACGAGGCCGTCGACCGGCACCTTCTCGCCGGGCCGCACGCGCAGGCGGTCGCCCACCTGCACGTGGGCCAGCGGCACGTCCTCCTCCGTGCCATCCTCGCGCACGCGCCGGGCGGTCTTGGGCGCCAACCCCAGCAGCGACCTGATCGCTGCCGAGGTCTGCGAACGCGCGTGCAGTTCCAGCATCTGTCCCAGCAGCGTCAGCGAGATGATCACCGCCGCCGCCTCGAAGTAGACGTTGACCCGCCCCATCGAGACGAAGGACACGGGGAAGACGCCCGGTGCCACGGTGGCCACCACGCTGTAGTCGAAGGCCGCGCCGGTGCCCAGGCTGATCAGCGTCCACATGTTTGGGCTGCGATGGACCAGCGATTGCCAGCCGCGCTGGAAGAACGGCGCGCCGGCCCACAGCACCACGGGCGCGGCCAGCACCAGTTCCACCCAGCTCTGGGTCGCCATGTCGAACAGGTGCAGCCGGTGGCCGAACATCGCCAGCAGCATGACCACCACCGACAGCGGCAGCGTCCACCAGAAGCGGCGCGAGAAGTCCTTCAGCTCGGGGTTGTCGTCGTCTTCCAGACTAGGCAGTTCCGGCTCCAGGACCATGCCGCACTTTGGGCAGGTGCCGGGGTGGTCCTGGCGGATCTCCGGGTGCATGGGGCAGGTGTAGACCGTCCCGGCGCGAGACGGCGCCCCCATTGCCTGCGAGGCAGAAGCGGCCGGTGCGGCATGTCCGCCGTGGGGTGCCCCGTGCCAGCCTGGGGCGGATGGCACCGCAACGGTCGCCTGCACGGGCGCCAGATACCGATCGGGCTCGGCGACGAACTTCTCAAGGCAGCGGGCGCTGCAGAACACCTGCGTGGCCCCGGCATGCTCGACGCGGTGCGGCGAGTCCTCGGATACCGCCATGCCGCAGACCGGATCGTGCAACGGCATGACCTGATGCGCGCTGCCAGCGCCGTGCGTACCAGGGCCATGCTCCACCTGTGGGCTGGTAGTCTTGTCGTTTGTGCTTGCCTGATCGGCAGGCGGATGAGGTGTGTGCATGGAGCCTCCAGGCATGAGGCCGTGCGTCCGCACGCGCGGCGTTTTCAATCCTCGTTGACCAGCCCGAACTCACGCAGCAACGCACCGATCTGAGTCTTGTCGAGCCGGTTCATCAGCAGATTGCGCAGGAACGCCGGCCCGGGGACGTCAATCCCCTTGCCATCCCGCAGCGGTCCGATCGCGGCCAGCAGCGTGCGGATGTCGTAGGTCGAGTTGAACACCTCTGGCACGCCGCGCTCGACGCCCAGGAGCGTGTAGACGGCCTCCATCGGCGTGCGTACCGAATACTCGGTGGTGAAGATGCAGTCGCGCTGCCTGGACTCGGCGAACTGGCCGATGAAGGCGAAGTTGACTGCCCCCTCGGGCACCACATCGGGCCGGTCGCCGGCCTGGCGCGGCATGAAGAAGGCGGTGATGTACGGCATCATCACCGGCACGGTCTTGGCGCCGGTCGCGGCCAGCTCATCGATTTCGTCCACCGGGACGCCCAGGTGGTAGAGCCATTCGCGGGTAATCTCCTCGCCGGTGCATTCCTGCATCGGCTTTTTCACATAGTCGCCGGGCTTGTCCACGAACAGGGCGTAGAACCACGCCAGCATCTGGTCCTTGGGCTGCTTCTTGAAATGCGGCTGCCGATGTACCGTCCAGCTCAGCAGCCAGCTCGAATCCTTCACCGTGACGATGCCGGCGGTGACG
>JAKPAN010000072.1 GCA_029779475.1 Pseudomonadota bacterium | reverse complement strand
ACGATGCGGATCGCCGCTTGCTCGTGCGCGCGCCGCAAGCGCAACTGCTGCGCGAAGGCGCGGATGCAACGTTGTCGCAAATACTTGAAGGCGTCGTGCTCGGCGTGTTGCCGCCCACCTTCATCGAAGGCGGCAGACGCTGGTGGGTCGCGGAATTCGCATCCGAGGCGCAATTGCGCGCGTGGCGGCCCGATCACGCGGCCATCGCCGCTCTTGCACGCGACACGGACAGCCTCGGCCTGTGCGCATTCGCGCGCAGCGAAGGCAACGGCTACGAGCTCGTCGTGCGCGCCTTCCCGGCTGGCGTCGGCATCGTCGAAGACCCCGCCTCGGGCGCGGCGAATGGCTTGATCGCGGCGTGGATCGCGATGCGCGAACCCGAAGGCCCGCTCGCACTCGGCTATCGCGTGAGCCAGGGCCGTGAAATCGGCAAGGACGCGGAAATCCTCGTCCGCATCGACGACAGCGGAATCTGGGTCGGCGGGGCGACGCGGACGATCGTCGATGGCGTCGTCGCGTGGCGCAATCCGGATTGAAGTGCTTCCGGTGAACGGCGCGGCCGACGATGGCCGCTTCCGGGTTCACTCGATGCGACAAACCCTGGGGTTCGCGGCGCTCGTGACAAAGCGCCGACCGCGAATCGGCCACGAACACCGGGCATAAAAAAACCCGGGCATTTCTGCCCGGGTTTCCATAGCACGACTAGGCTGGGTTCAGAGAACCTGCACCTGGTCCGCCTGCATGCCCTTCTGGCCCTGCACGGCGACAAAGCTGACGCGCTGGCCTTCCTGCAGCGACTTGAAGCCGGTGCCCTGGATGGCGCGGAAGTGCACGAACAGATCCGGACCGCTCTCGGGCGTGATGAAGCCAAAGCCCTTGGCGTCGTTGAACCACTTGACCGTACCGGTTTGACGATTCGACATCTTTGCAAAACTCCTGAAAACACGTTGGACATCGCGACAACGGAACATTCCGCGTCGAGACTGGGTTGCCGGGAGCTAGCGAGGCGAAACGATGAAGCAGATCGTCTGAGGATCAACTTGCATCAAGGCCACGATTCACAGTGACCCTAGCAAACACAGTGCGCACGACTATACCGGCATTCGTTCAGAAAAGCTAATTTTATGTTAGCGGTCTGGAAACTACTGAAAACAGGCCGTTTTCCCCGCAACCACCCTCAGATCTTGCCGGCGATCACGTTTACGCTCAGCGCGAGGATGACCATGTTGAAGACGAACGCGACCAAGCCTTGGATCAGCGCCACGCGCCGCAGCCGCCGGCTCGTGATCTGCACGTCGGAGACCTGGAATGTCATGCCGACGACGACCGAGAAATACAGGAAATCCCAGTAATCGGGATCCTGGCCGCCGGGAAAAACCAAGCCGCCCAGCGGTTGCTGCTTGGCGTTGTCGCCGTAATAACGATGCGCGTAGTGCAGCGCGAACATCGTGTTCATGAACGCCCAGGCGAGCGTCAGCGCGAGTCCCGGCAGAATCAAGCCGGCCCCGCCGGTGTCGTGTCCGGCGCGCAGTTCAAGCACGAGCGCGAAGAGGACGACGACGGAAACGCCGATGCTCACCCACAGCCTGCCGGTGCGGCCTTGGTCTTCCTGCCGCGCCCGCACGCGGATCGCCTGCGTGTCGCGCGAGTGGGCGAACATCACGCCGACGAGGACGATGAACAAGCTCGAAGCGACGACGAAGGCCAGCACGATCGCCGTCGACGGCGCGATGCCGGCCATGCTGGCGACGGCTGCGCCGATGAGAAACAGGATGGCGCAGAAGTCGAAGCGCGGGTGCCGGCTGAAACGGCTCGCGCGGGTCGCGGATGCTGGCTTGGGCGGCGTCACGCCAATGGCCTGGGCGCCTGTCCGCGACAAAATGCGCGGCGCCGCACGTCACGCGCGGCGCTCGCTGGCGGCAGGACGATGGTCGTCAGGCGCTCTTTTTCGCGGCAGCCTTCTTGGTCGGCGCGGCCTTCTTGGCCGGAGCCGCCTTCTTCACGGCCGGCTTGGCGGCGCCGCCGCTCGACTTCACGCCATGCGGGCGCGCGTTGCCGTAGCTGCGGATGTAGGTCTTGCCTTTGCGGGTCTTGCGATCGCCCTTGCCCATGGGTGACTCCTGAGATGGTTTCGTAAATGGGCGCGCAGGATAGCAGCCTGCCGCGCGCGCGCAACCGCGGATCAGGCGTGCGGCCGCGCGCAGCGGTCGCTGGCGCACGAGGCGGCTTCGATCTGCACGGTGGCGTGGACGATGCCGAACTCGCTGCGCAGTAACCGGTGCAGCGAGGCCAGCGTCGCGTCGGCGGAAAGGCCTTCGTCGATGCGCGCGTGCAGCGTCGCCATCGCCTTGCCGCCAGCCAGTTCCCAGACGTGGACATGGTGGACGTCCATGACGCCGATGCCGGCGCTTTCGACGGCCCTGGCGATGCGCGTTTCGTCGATGCCCAGCGGCGCGCCTTCGAGCAGGATGTGCGCGCTGCGTGCGAGCAGGCGCCAAGCGCTGCGCAGGATCAGCAGCGACACCAGCAATGAAATGACCGGATCGGCCCAGTTCCAGCCGAAGGCTCGGATGACCAGCGCCGCCGCGATCGCGCCGACCGAGCCGAGCAAGTCGCCGAGTACGTGCAGGCGAGCGGCCGCGGTGTTGAGGTCGTGTTCGTCGTGGCTGTGCAGCAGGCGCAACACGAGCAGGTTGACGAGCAAGCCGCCGATCGCGACGACGAGCATGATGCCGCCGAGGATCGGCGCGGGCGCGAACAAGCGGCTGATCGCTTCGACGGCGATCCATGCGACGAGCGCGAATTGCGCAAGCGCGTTCGTGTAGCCGACCACGACTTCCACCCGCGCATAGCCATAACTGCGCCGCTCATCGGCCGCGCGCTGCGCGAAACGCGCGCCCAACCATGCGAACAGCAGCGCGAGTGCGTCTACGAGCATGTGGCCGGCGTCGGCGAGCAGCGCGAGCGAACCGGACAGCCAGCCGCCGAACGCTTCGACGCACAACGTCACCAGCGTCAGCGCGAAGGCAATGAACAGTTTCACTTCGCGATGATCGGAGCCGTGTCCGTGCTGTTCGTCGTGCGCGTCGTGGGAATGATGGGAATGCGGCATCGTCGTGCAGGGCGTGATCTTGTTCGCCGGCGATGCTAGGCAAGCGCCGCGCGGTTACACAATCACGGGCGATTCAATGTTGGCAGGTCGCGTCGTGCACGTGGCCGTGGGTCAATCGCATGTTGACGATGTGCGCGCAGGCGACGAGCGTGCCGCCGATCGCGACGAGCGTCGCGTGCAGGTTCGTCGCATCGTCGAGCGCGATCATCGCGCCCGCGAGCAGCAGTGTGATGCCGGGCACGAGGAACCAGAACGCGCCGAATCGCTGGTGGCGCCGGAAACCGAACGCGAGACTAGTCAGCGCGAGGAGCGTCGCGAACAGGATGAAAGCGCGTTCATAGCGATGATCGGCAAGGAAACCCAGGCCGAGCGCAGGCAACACGGCGACGAGAAACGGCAGCAGCGCGCAATGGATCGCGCAAAGGAACGACGCGGTCGCGCCGAAGCGGTCGGCGAAGCGGGCCCAGCGGTTTCTGGCGGTCGGATCGTTCATGGTGTTCGGACAATGTAGCGGAGGTCGGCCTGCGCATTTGCGCGAAGCATGACTTGTGGCGCATAGGCGAGATTCAATGTTACTTTATAACATTGCAATTCCACAACCAAGAAATCCACCCATGCGCCTGCGCCCCCCGTCCTTCGCGATCCATCTGGGCATCGCCCTGTCCATCACCCATATCGCCGCCGTCAACGCCGCCACCGACGACCCGCAACCGCCGTCCGACGGCGGCCAGAACGTCGAACAAAGCGGTGCACTGCCCAAGGTCGATCGCAAGAAAACGGAAGAATTGCCGACTATCACCGTGCAGTCGGTACCCGGCCAGCAGGACGTCGACAAGGTCGTCACGCCGGTCAGCGTGCTCTCTGGCGCCGAGCTCGACGACGCGCGCGCCGGCACGATCGGTCAGACCGTCGCCAACGTGCCGGGCGTGCAGACGACCTCGTTCGGACAGGGCGTCGGCCGCCCCGTGATCCGCGGTTTCGACGGGCCACGCATCTCGGTGCTCAGCGACGGCCTCGGCTCGGAGGACGTCTCCAGTGTGAGCCAGGACCACGCGGTCACGGTCGAACCGTTCCTCGCCGACCAGATCGAAATCCTCAAGGGCCCGTCCACCCTGCTCTACGGCTCGGGCGCGATCGGCGGCGTGGTCAACGTCGTCGACGGCCGCATTCCGCAAAGCGCGCCGGCCAACGGCGTGAGCGGACGCGTGCAGGTCGGCTTCGACAGCGTGTCGTCGGGCAATTCCGAAGCGTTCCGCGTCGATGCCGGCGGCAACGGTTTCGCGCTGCATGCCGACGGGCTGAGCCGCGAAGACCACGACTACGACATCCCCGGCGAAACACTGCCCAACAGCTACGTGCGCACCAAGGCCGGTGCGCTCGGCGGCTCGTGGATCGGCGACTGGGGCTATGCGGGCTTGTCCGTGTCGCGCTATCTCGACACCTACGGCAACCCGGCCGAGCCGGGCGACGCCGCTGCCGGCGAAGATCCCGTGCACTTGCAGATGGAGCAGACGCGCTACGACCTCAAAGGCGCACTCAACGCGCCGCTGCCGGGCATCGACAAGCTCGAATTCAACCTCGGCCACACCGCCTACCAGCATGTCGAATTCAACGGCGATGTTCCGGGCACGACCTTCACCAACAATGCCAACGAAGGCCGTCTCGTCTTCACGCAGGCGCCGCTCGGCGGCTGGCTCGGCGCATTCGGCGTGCAGGCGTTCCATCGGGATTTCGCGGCCCTCGGCGCCGAAACCTTCGTACCGCCGACCACGACCAAGGGCATCGGCGTCTTTCTTACCGAACGGCGCGACTTCGGCGCGCTTGGCGTCGATCTCGGCGCGCGCGTCGATCGCCAGAGCAGCACGCCGCAAGATGGCGCCGAACGCGATTTCCATCCCTACAGCCTGTCCGCCGGACTGACCTGGCGCATGAACGATGCATGGCATCTCACGCTGAACCTCGATCGCGCCCAGCGCGCGCCCGCCGAAGAGGAACTGTTCGCGGACGGCCCGCACGACGCTTCGGCCACCTACGAGGTTGGCAGCCCGTTCCTGCGCAAGGAAACCGCAAACCAGGCCGAACTAGGGCTGCACTATCACGGCGATTTCGTCGATGCGAAGGCATCGGTCTACGCGAACCGCTACGACGACTTCATCTACCTCGCCGACACCGGCCTCATCCGCGACGACCTGCCCGTGCGCGACTGGTCGCAGCGCAATGCGCTGTTCCGCGGCGGCGAAGCCGAAGCGACGTTCCATCTCGCCGCAAACCCGAGCGGCCATTACGACTTGCGCGTGTGGGGCGACAAGGTGCGCGCAACGCTCGACGACGGCGGCGGCAACGTGCCGCGCATTCCGACCGGCCGCCTCGGCGCGGAACTGCAATGGCACAACGACGACTGGCGCGCGAGCGCCGGCGCGACGCGCTATTTCGCGCAGGACGACATCGCGTCGTTCGAGACGCGCACGGCCGGCTTCACCATGGTCAGCGCACATCTGGCGTGGTCGTTCTTCAACAACGACCGCATGAGCTGGGAAGCCTTCCTCGACGGCAGCAACCTCGCCAATCAGGTCGCGCGCCTGTCGACGTCGCTCATCAAGGACGCTGCGCCGTTGCCCGGTCGCAGCTTCAGCGTCGGCGTGCGCGGGATGTTCTGAACCCGTGCGGCAATCGTCGTCGTGCCACGGTCATTGGCACGACGACGATGCGCAAAACCAACGCTGTTCTCGCGCGCCGAGACGCTTGGCGCATCAACCCGCCTTGCGCGCGTGCGCGCAACCGCTGCACAGGCCATGCACTTCGAGCGTCTGCGCGCGTGGCGTGAAGCCGTGCTCCTTGGCCTGCTCGCCGAGCAGGCGCGCGACGCGCTCGTCGCACAACTCTGCCGCGCTCGAGCATTCGTCGCAGATCAGGAACGGCACCTGGTGCGCCTCGTCAGGATGATGGCAACCGACGAACGCGTTGATCGATTCAAGTTTGTGGATGAAGCGATGTTCGAGCAGGAAATCGAGCGCGCGATACACCGTCGGCGGCGCCGCGTTGCCATGTTCCTCGCGCAGGCGATCGAGCAGGTCGTAAGCCTTGACTGGCTTTTCCTCGGCGGCGATGAGTTCGAGCACGCGCAGGCGCAGCGGCGTCAGGCGCAGGCCGCGCGACTCGCACGCGCTCTCGACCGCGCCGACGAATGCGCCGGCGTCGTGGCGGTGGGCGTGCGTTTCGTGGTGCTTGCGGCTTGCTGAAGGCATCGTCGTTTCCGTTTCCGCCGCCATGCTAGCGCGACGGGCATAAACGGGAAACTGCGGCTGCGCGACGCGTTTTTCAACGCGCCGCGTTCACTTCGGCCATGTGCCGGTGCGCGTGTCGTCGCGCAGGCGCGAGCGCGACGAGCGCGCGGCCGCGGCGGCGAGATCGACGCCGCAATGACGGCAGCGCTTGAGCCCCGGCGGATTCGGCTTGGCGCATTCCGGACACAGCGGCTGCGTCGCCTTCGAGAGCAGCACGACGATCCAGCCGACCGGCCCGAGCACGGCGCCCCAGATCAGGCCCCACATCCAGCGCCCTTTCGTCGCGCCGAGCAGCGCGCCGACGATCGCGCAGGCGATCGTGAGGCCGATCGCCCAATACCACAGCGACGGTTCGAGCAATGCTCTCGTGCAGACGTCGAGCAACGCCTGCACTGCGTCGGGGTCGGTCTGGTCAAGATTCCGGAGCGCGCCGAGCGTGCATTCCAGCGCCATCGCGTTCTCCTTGCTAAGCCCTTGCGATCGCCGCGTCGATGCGACGCAAGGCTTCGTCGCGGCCGGCGAGATAGACGGTCTGGTCGATCGACGGCGACACCTGCGTTCCGGTCAGGGCGACGCGCAACGGCTGCGCGACCTTGCCCATGCCCTCGCCGATGGCGGCGGCGGCGGCTTCGATCGCGGCGTGGATCGCTTCGACTTTCCATTCGGAGAGCGCGTCGAACTGCGCCCGCGCCGCTTCCAGCGCCGGCTTTGCCGTCGCCGTCTTCAAATGCTTGGCGACTGCGGCCTCGTCGTACTCGCGCAGCGGCTCGTACCAGACCTTCGCCTTCTCGGCCATTTCCTTGAGCGTGCGCGCGCGATCGCGCAGCGCGACGACGACGTCGGCCGGATCCGGTCCGGTGCGAGGGTCGATGCCTTGCGCGCGCAGATGCCATTCGAAATGCGCGGCGACTTCACGCGGGTCGTCGTTCTTGAGGTATTGCTGGTTGAGCCACGACAGTTTTTCGAGATCGAAGCGGGACGCCGCCTTGTTGACGTCGGCGACATCGAACAACTCGATCATCTGCGCGACCGAGAAAATCTCCTGGTCGCCATGCGACCAGCCCAGGCGCACGAGGTAGTTGAGCAACGCGTGCGGCAGAAAGCCGTCGTCGCGGTACTGCATGACGCTGACCGCGCCGTGGCGCTTGCTGAGTTTTTGTCCGTCGGGGCCGAGGATCATCGGCAGATGCGCAAAGCTCGGCACCGCCGCGCCGAGCGCGTGGTAGATGTTGACCTGTCGTGGCGTGTTGTTGACGTGGTCGTCGCCGCGGATCACGTCGGTGATGCCCATGTCGATGTCGTCGACGACGACCGCGAAGTTGTAGGTCGGGAAACCGTCCGAGCGGATCAGCACGAGATCGTCGAGCTCGGCGTTGCTCCACTCGATGCGGCCCTTGACCTTATCGTCGAACACGACGCTGCCCGAGGTCGGGTTCTTGAAACGCAGCACGCGGTTCGGATCGTTGCGATACGGCAGATTCTGGTCGCGCGCGCGGCCGTCGTAGCGCGGCTTCTCGCCCTTCGCCATCGCCGCGGCGCGCATCGTCTCGATCTCTTCCTTCGACTCGTAGGCGTAATACGCCTTGCCGGCCTTGAGCAATTCGTCGGCGACGGCCTGGTAGCGATCCATGCGCAGCGTCTGGTAGTACGGGCCTTCGTCGTGCGAGAGGCCGAGCCAGTTCATGCCATCGAGGATCGCCTGCACGGCGGCGTCGGTGGAGCGCTCGCGGTCGGTGTCCTCGATGCGCAGGATGAATTCGCCGCCGCGATGACGCGCCTCCAGCCAGCAGTACAGCGCAGTGCGCGCGCCGCCGATGTGCAGATAGCCGGTGGGACTGGGAGCGAATCGGGTGCGGACGGTCATGCGGAAGACTTCTGCGGAGAAAGCGCGCAGTTTAATCGAAGGCCGCGTTGCGACGCGCGCCGGCGATCGAGACGCGCCTGCAAAACCGCGCGACGAGCGTCCCCTTGCTAACGGGCCGCCTCCCGCAGCGCGGCGGGACGCAGGCGAGCACCGCCGCTACGATCCGCGCATGACGCCGCCCCGCAAATCCGCCACCGTCGCACGCAAACGCGCCGCGCCGCGCGCACTGCCGCGCCACGCCGAACTCGATTCGCGCTACACCGCGGCGGTGATCCCGACCACGATCCTCGCCGTCGTCGCGCAACTCGCCGACGCGGACGGCATCGCGGTCGAGCCGTGGTTGGCGGGACTCGGCCTGACCCGCGCGCAGATCGACGACGCCGCGGTGCGCGTCTCGTACCGGCAGGCGAGCCTCATCATCAAGCGTGCGCTGCGCACGTTCGGACGCAGCGGCTTCGGCCTGGAAGTCGGCGCGCACCAATCGAGCGGCACGTTCGGCATCATGGGACTGGCGATGATGACGGCGCGCACGTTCGGCGATGCGGTCGCGATCGGTGTCGAATACGCCGATATCACCGGCGCGCTGATGGACGTGGAAGTGGAGCACGTTGTATCGAATCGGCCGAACGCACACGAAATCGCGCTCGTCGCGCGGCCGCGCTTTCCCGACGACGAGATCCTCGCCTTCCTCTGCGAGGAATTGTTCATGAGCACGCTCAACCTCGCGCGCACGCTGGCCGGCTCGACGTTCGTGCCGCAGCGATTCGAATTCACCTACCCGCCGCCGCCGCACGCGGCGGCGTACCGGAAACGGTTCGGCTGCGAAGTGCGTTTCGGCGCGCGCAGCAACCGCATGGTCGTTGCCGCGCACTGGCTCGATCTGCGGCTGCCGACGCATCATCCGGTCAGCGCGCAGCAGGCGCTCGCGATCTGCCGCGAGCAGTCGGCGCAGATCAAGCGCCAGAGCGAAGTCATCGCGTCGGTCGAGCGCATCCTGCGCCGCCGCCTCGCCGACAATCCGACGCTCGGCGACGTCGCGCAAACGCTCAATCTTTCCGAGCGCACGCTGCGCCGCCAGCTCGCGAATGCCGGGCGCGCGTGGCGCGACATCCACGACCAGCTGCGCGCCGAACGCGCGTTCGAACTGCTGCGTGCGGGTGCGCTGAGCATCGCCGAGATCGGCGGCGAGGTCGGCTATTCCGACGCGCGGGAATTCCGGCGCGCCTTCAAACGCTGGACCGGCGCGACGCCGACGGCGATGCGCGCGGGTTCTGTCGTGCACGGTTGACCGGCTCGGCCGCGTATTTTGCTGCGGGGCCGCAACGGCCATCTGCGATTGGCCGGTATGCCCCCCTTCGCATGCTCCGCCTCCCCTCCCCGTCCACACCGCGAGGCGCGCACATTGCGGCGTCGTCTTCACGCGGAAACTGACATGCGCAAGCTCGCTGGCCTGACGTTGTGCGTACTCATCGCCGGATGCACGCAGGAGGCGGCGCCGCCGAGCGACGCGGATGCGGCGTTCGAGAAGTCCTTGCAACAACAATTCCTCGATGCGAAACCCGGCAGCATCATCGAAATTCCGCCGGGC
>JAKPAN010000069.1 GCA_029779475.1 Pseudomonadota bacterium | reverse complement strand
GGCAAGCGTCTAGGCGCCGACGTGATGAACATGTCGATCGCCTCCTCCTCCATGCGCAAGGGCGAGACGCTGATCGACACGGCAGCGACGCTCAATGCGATGCACCCCGATATTCTGGTGGTTCGCCATCACGCGTCCGGCGCGGTCGAACTTTTGGCCCGCAAGGTCGACGGCTCGGTCGTCAATGCCGGCGATGGCGCGCATGAACATCCGACGCAGGCGCTGCTCGATGCACTCACCATTCGCCGCAACAAGAAACGTATCGAAGGACTCGTCGTCGCGATCTGCGGCGACGTGATGCATTCGCGCGTCGCGCGCTCGAATATTCTTCTGCTGAACACGATGGGCGCGCGGGTGCGCGTCGTCGGCCCATCGACCCTGCTGCCACCGGGCATCGAGCGCATGGGCGTCGAGGTGGCGCGCGACATGCGCGAGGGGCTCGACGGCGCGGACATCGTCATGATGCTGCGCCTGCAGCGCGAGCGAATGAACGGCTCGTTCGTGCCGTCCAGTCAGGAATACTTCCAGTATTTCGGCCTCGACCAGAAGAAGCTCAATTACGCCAAGCCGGACGCGCTGGTGATGCATCCGGGGCCGATGAATCGCGGTGTCGAAATCGACTCGCTTGTCGCCGATGGCGCACAATCGCTGATCCGCGAACAGGTCGAAATGGGCGTGGCGGTTCGCATGGCGGTGCTGGAAGCGCTTGCACGCAACCTGCCGAACGCCTGACGTGCGGAGACGGAAATCACAATGCTGACCGATCGCCGCCCTCTCCTGCTCGCCAACGCCCGGATCATCGATCCGTCCCGCGACATCGACGAACCCGGCGATGTCTTGATCGCCGACGGCGTCATTCGCGAAGCGCGGCGCGGGATCGGCGCTGCCGGCGTTCCCGAAGGCACTGACATCGTCAACTGCGCCGGCAAGGTCGTGGCTCCCGGCCTGATCGACATGCGCGCCTTCGTCGGCGAACCCGGCGCGGGGCATCGCGAAACGCTGGCGTCTGCCAGCGCGGCAGCGGCCGCGGGCGGCATCACCACGCTGATCTGTC
>JAKPAN010000068.1 GCA_029779475.1 Pseudomonadota bacterium | reverse complement strand
CACCGCGAGCTTGGGCGTCGGCACCACGCAAGTGAAGCCGGACGCGCAAGCCATCGCGTTCCTCGAGAGCGTGGATCACGCGCTGTACGCGGCGAAAGCCGCCGGACGCAATTGCATCGAAGTGGTGGCGGCCGCGTCGCCGCGCTGAGTCATGGCGGCAAGTCGACGCCGTTGACGTTCATCATCGCAGTCTGGTTCGTGGCAGTCCGCCGTCGCAGCGGTATCCTGCATGCGCGTGCCACTCTCACATCGTTGCCATGGGCGACACCTCGTTGCCGACGCTCCGTTTCGCCGCGATCGAGGCGCGCATCCACGAGATGCCGGACAGCCCGATTGCGGCACTCAACACGCCGCGATGGGCTGTCGCGCTGAACCTGATCAGAGCCGGCGGCGCGATCATCGGTCTTCTTCCTTGCGCTGCTCGCGGGCGCGATCCGGCTGCAGGAAGCGGAGCAGGGAAGAACAGCTGCGTTTCATCTGGCGGCGCAACGGATTACCGATACGGCCCCGG
Source organism: Pseudomonadota bacterium (assembly GCA_029779475.1). Taxonomy (GTDB): domain Bacteria; phylum Pseudomonadota; class Gammaproteobacteria; order Xanthomonadales; family Rhodanobacteraceae; genus Dokdonella_A. Next base: position 12,791 of record JAKPAN010000068.1, on the reverse strand, counting down.
CCCGCTCCAGACCACGTCGCCCAACTGGTAGACGCGGTCTATGTTGATGACTTCGCGGGCATCGCCGATGGTCTTGAGTTCCGGCGAATCCATTTCGACCATGCGGCATGCGCTGGAGCCACGGTGCAGCGCTACTTCCAGCGGACAGACCATGAGCCGCCGCGTGCCGGGCAACGGAAGAAACAATTCGGTCATGCCTTGGTCGCGCCAGGCGCGCAAACGGGTTTCATTGGCCAGCTCGTAGTACACGTGGAAGCCGTCCACGCCCATGGCGGGCCCGACGGGCTCCGGCGTATTGCTGCGTCCACCGTTGCCGCGCAGCTTGGCGGCCAAGGCCGCGCTTGCGCGGGCGTTTTCGTCGTCGCGGCGCGCGTGGACGGTGAATTCCACTTCTGCGTTGTCGCTTGAGGCGTCGGACGGCGCGGACGCGGGAGCGGGCGGTCCGGTCGAGGTGTCGGGCGCTTCCGGCGGCATCGGGACAGTGGCTTGCACGACGGGTGTCGGCACCGGGCGTTTGATGGCGCGCGGTGGTTTGGGCCGCTTGGGGAGCACGGGTTTGCGAACCGGCGGGATCGGCTCGGGCGGCGTCGGGCGCGCTTCGTCGAGGAGCGACACTTCCATCGCGCCGCCGCCCGCTCGACCCTGCGGCGTGGTCATCGTGGTCGGTGGCGTCGGTATCAACAACGCAATCAGAAGCAGCAGATGCAGCAGCGCCGTCACCAGCACGGCCATCCAGCGCTGCATGCGCTCGGTCCGATCGTGAGGCTGTCGGATCGCTTGGTGCAACGTCTTGATCATGCCGCCGGACAGTGTGGAACGCGGCGGGCTTTCAAGTTTCGTCAGCAATGCGCGGCGTAGGGTGGGGCATCGTACCGTGGATCGGAAGCCGAGGTTCGGAAACGGATGCTCCAAACCCCGGCCAGAGCAGATTCTCCTGGCCCTTGATGCGTTCTGACGGCGCCGAAGCCTTGCGCGACTGCCCTGTCTTGCGCGGCGCCGCCATGCGACAGGAACGAGCCGGCGCTATGCTTTCGGCGATTCCGGAATCCGTGCAGCGTCCGATCAAGAGGAACCGTCATGCGTCGGCCATTCTTTGTCCTGTCGTTGGTTTCGGCATTCGTGTGGGCGCCCGCGGCGCATGCGTTGGCGCTCGACGAGATCTTCGCCGACGGTTTCGAGTTCCGCGATTTTCCCGCCCAGCCGATCATCGATGCCGGCGCGCCGACGAATTCTCCGACGCTGTTCGGCGTTGCCGGCGCGCCAACCGGCGGCCCATGCATGGCGGATCCGCAGATGGGTGCGATGTTCCCGAACAACTGGATGCGGCCGCGCTTCGCGTGGACGCCTGCCGCTGGCGAGAACCTGTTCGAGTTGCGCCTCACCGCGCAAAACCAGAGCCACGCACTGGTCGTGTACACCACCGCGTCGTCATGGACGATGCCCGCCAACATCTGGTCCGGCTTGTCGCAGCACACGGTCGATGCGCCGATCACGGTGGCGGTGCGCGGCGCGACCGTCGCGTCGGGCAGTCTGACCAGCGGGCCGGAACTCGGATCGAGCGGCACCATCCGCGTGGCGCCGGTTTCGGCGCCGGGCGCGATCGTGTACTGGACGAGCACGCCCGGCGGGATCTTGCTGCGCGGCTTCCGGATCGGCGACGAAACGCTCAAGGACATCATCGCGCCGGCCGACGCGGGAGCGAACTGCGTCGGCTGCCACGCGGCGACGCCCGACGGCGCGTATGTCGGATTCTCGGCCGGCGAGGGCGGTGGCGCCGGACTCAACCTGCTGTCGTCGGACGGCCAGCATTTGACGCCCTCCTACGTCAGCAGCAGCGCGCAGATGTTGATGGCGCGGCCGAATCAGGACGCGCCGTCGTTCTCTCCGTTGCACTGGACGAGCGGCGACCGCGTCGCGCTGACGATGTACCAGAACAACATCATCTGGACGGATCTCGAAGCTTCATCGGCTGCACAAGGCGCTGGTTGGGGCATCGTCGCGCGCAATGGCGAAAGCACGAATGCCGCGTCGGCTTCGTTCGCGCATACCAGCGACAGCGTGCTCTACGTCTCGACGCCCGACGCGGTGTCCACGGGCACGACGGTCACCCATGGCGACATCCACATCGTGCCGTTCAACCATCGCGCCGGCGGCACGCCGGTCACGCTCGTGGCGACGGCCGACAACGAGTATTACCCGGCATTCTCGCCCGACGATCGTCTCGTCGTGTTCGATCGCGTTCCCTCGAGCATGAGCAGCTACAACAACGCGCAGGCCGAGTTGTACGTTGTTCGCGCGGATGGCACGCAGGCGCCTGTGCGGATCGCGGCGAACGATCCCGCCTCCTGCACGGGCCGCAGCAGTCCCGGCGTCACCAACAGCTGGCCTCAATGGTCGCCCGCCGCGGGCACGAACGGCGGACGGCGCTTCTATTGGTTGACGTTTTCGTCGACGCGCGGCGGCGGCGCGACGCAGATCTACGTCGCGCCGGTCGTCGACGACGGAACCACGCTGATCACGTATCCAGCGCTGTATCCGTGGAACCAGACGGCGACCGACGCCAGTCACACCCCGGCATGGGGCAACTTCGCGATACCGTTCTGAGCGGCGGATTTTTCCGTATGCACGTCATGCCGAAGTGCGTGCCGACGCGTGCGCAGTCCTCACGCGTGCGCCGGCTTCCATCCCGCAGCCGGCACGGTGTTGACCATCCACGGCACGCCGAAGCGGTCGATCAATGAGCCGTAGCCGGGCGACCAGAAGGTTTCCGCGAACGGCATGATCTGCTTGCCGCCTGCGGAGAGTTGGTCGAACCAGCGCTTGGCTTCGGCGATGTCCTCGGTGTGCAGGGTGACGTCGAAACCGTTCTTGGGCTTTTCGATGTTCGGCGCCCATGCCACGTCCATGTCCGCGCCCATCAGCGATTGGCTGCCGACGTCGAGCCAGCAGTGCATCAGCCAGGTTTTGTATTTCTCGTCGGTGAGCGGCATCCCTGGCGGCCCGTCGCCGTAGGGGAAGGCGGCGGTGATCTTGCCGCCGAGGATCTTGGCGTAGAACTCGAACGCTTCGCGGCATTGCCCCTGGAAGCTCAGGCTGGTCACGATCTTCATGGGTCACCCGGTGGTCGGTTGAGGGGACCCGATACCTACCACACCGAGCGTTAAGCGGGCGTCGAACGACTCAACTGCTGTCGCTTCGCAGCCGCTGCACGCGCGTCCGGTACTCGCGCACGTTGTCGCCGCGGATGCGCGTTTCGCGCGTGCCGATGATCTCGTCGACTTTCTGGTTCGAGCCCGTGACCGGCTTGGCGTCGACTTTCGTCTCGTGCTCGAAGTCGTGCGATTTGTCGGTGTTGCGGTAGTACCGGTACAAGGCCCAGTACAGGCCGGTCGCGCCGGCCGGGCCAGCGAGCAGCAGCCAGAGTCCACCATCGTCGCTCATGACGAATGCCCCACGATCCAGAGTGCGATGCCTTCGAGGAAGGTGCCGACGGTGAGCGCGGTGGCGAGCAGCTTCCACTGCTGCACGGGCACGCTGCCCATCGTCTCGCCGGTGCGGCCGTTGACCGCGATGTAGTGCAGCATGCCGCCGTTGCTGCCGGGTTGGTGGAACGAATACAGCCAGACCGGCAGGTACATCGACACCCAGCGCGTGCCGTGCACGTCGAGCGCTTCCTGTTCCCAGCGCACGCCGCGGTCGTAGCGGCTCACCGATGCTTCGACCTGAGAGCGCGCGATCGACAGCAGCTGGTCTTCGAGATGCGGGCGCAGGGCTTCCACGTTGCGGTCGCGCTTCTCGGAGGTGAAACCGGCGAGGTAGGACGCGTTCCACTTCACCGCGTTCTTGGTGTCGAACGGCAGGATCGTGTTGATGATGTTGTTGGTGTTGACGCGCGTGTCGAGGTTGCCGCGTTCGACCGAGGATTCGAGCGGCAGGTCGTCGACGGTGAAATCGACGTGGCGCTGCACCCGGTACACGTCGGCGTCGTAGTAGGTCTTCTTGTCGTCGCCGCTGCCCTTGGTGTATTCGCGCGTCTTGACCTCGCCCTTGCCGGCGACGTCGGCGCCGACGTTGGCGTCGACGATCATGTAAGGCAGGTAGACGCCGACGACGTTTTCCGGCGTGAACTGTTCCTTGAATTCCTTCAAAGCGAACAGGCGGCGCTTGTCGACGAACTGGCGGATGCGCGCGATCGCATCGTCCTTCTTGATGTGGAACGGCAGCACTGCGTCGGGCACCGCGCCGTTGGGGATCTGCTCGTTGACGCCGAGCACGTGCCGGCACCAGTGGCAGCGCGCCGTCATCGCGTTCGCGGTGTTGACCGTCACTTCCGCGCCGCAGCCGCTGCACTTGAACGTCATCATCGCCGCGGCATCGGCCGCGATGTCGCGCGCGCCGGACGCAATCACCGTGCCGCGCAACTGGTCGATGCCTTCACCCAGTCCGAATTCTTCCTCGACGCGCGCGCTATGCCATTCGTTGCGGCAGTACAGGCAGACCAGCAGGTCGCTGCCGGGTTTCTGGCGGACTTCGGTCGAACCGCATTTGGGACAGCGGTTGACGCCGTCTTCGAGTTCCTTCGACGACGTGTCGATCGCGACCGGATCGGGCGCCTCGATTTCCTTGCGGATCGGGTCGGGCAGGGTAGCCGGATCGATCGGGAACGTGCCGCGCGGCGGCGGCACGTCCTGCGGCGATCCGGGGCCGTTGGGCGGCGCCGGCGGCATGTTGGCGTTCGACATGGGCGTCGTTCGATCGCGGACTTACAGGCCCAGTGCCTTGGCCTTGAGCGCGTCGTAATCGGCCTGCGTGATGAGACCCATGTCGAGCATCTCCTTGGCCTTCTTCAACTTCGCGACCGGGTCGTCGGCCGCAGGTGCCGCGGGCGCGACCGGTTGCTGCAAGCCGGCCATGCCGCCCATCATGCCCGAGGCCATGCCGATGCCCATCATGCCCGCCGCGCCGCCGTTCTCGCCGGCGGCCTGCATGCCGGCCGCGACGCTCGCCTGCAAATTCGAATTGCCGCGCGCACCCGACAGCGCATCGGCGCGTTGCACGGTCTTGAGCAGTTCGCGCGTGTTCGCGTCGTATTCGATCGACACGATGGCCGTCTTGACGATGACGAGGCCGCGGTCGGATTTCCACTGGTACGCGTTCTCGACTGCATCGGACAGGCTCTTGGCGAAGCCGATCGAGTCCTGCTGCAACTTGGTGATGCGATTGCCCTTGGACGGATCGTTCGAGTACGCGCTGAACGCGGGCGCGAGCGAGCCGACCACTTCGTTGAACAACTGGCTGGCGGCGGCGTTGTCCATGTCGGTGAAATCGAACACCTGGCCGGGCTGGAGATAGGACGCCGGCACGAAGTTCTTCACGAACAAAATCGGATCGACGATCTTCAGCGTGTACGAACCGCGCGTCACCGCGCCGACCTGCGTGTTGAGGAAACCGTCGTCCCAGTAGATTTCCGACTGCGTGCCGAAACGGTTGTCCGGCAATTCCTTCAGCGAGACGAAGAACGCGGCCTGCTGCGAGCCCGGCTGGCCGCCGAACTTGAAGCGCTCCCAGCTTTGCTTGATCAGCGAATCGACGAGGCCGCCGCCGGAGAAGATCGACTTGGAATTGATGTCGTCCGACTTCCACTCGTAGCCGCCCGGCTCGGCGGCGAAGCCGGTGATCTTGCCGTCCTGCATGAGCAGCAGGCCGTATCCTTCCGGCACGACGATCTTCGAACCGTTGGTGATGATGTTGGACGAGCCCTTCGTGTTCGAGCCGCGACCCGCATTCGTGCCCTGCGGCACGGCGGCGAACAGCGCCGCGGTCGGCGGCAAACCGCCCGGAACCGTGTAGAAGTCCTTCCACTGGTCGGCGAGCGTGCCGCCGATCGAACCCACCACCGCCTGGACAAGACCCATGCGCATCTCCTCGCAATTCGCGGGCGGGTCCCATACCCGCCATGCCGGCGAACTATACATTTCCGGATGCGGGAAGCGCGCACGGCATCGAACGAACGGCTGGCGAAGCGCGGGAACGCAGTCCTCGGCGTTCCGTCAGGGATCGAAACCGTCCGCGAATATCCGATCGAAGACTGAGTTGGCCTCCGCCGCGCCGATGTCGCAGGGCGTGGCCGAGGCGTTTCCCGGATCGGGTCGCAGCGCTACGCGCTGATCCATGGCTGGCGCGCCGGTACAGTCGATCGCATCGATCGCGACGCTGCCTGCTTGCGGCAGCATCGTCCAGGTCGGCCCTCCATTGTCCGCCAGTGCACCCAGTTTGAGGTTCTCCACCGCTCCGATCAGGTTGCCGCTGCCCGTCGGGACAATGCCGAAAACGTCGCTGCCGCTGCCTTGGCTATTGCCGGCGAGGATCGAATCGCTGGCGCGCACATTTCCGAATTCACTGTAGAGGGCGCCGCCGGAATCGCTGGCGCTGTTGGCGCTGACGGTGGAACTGGCGAGCGTGATATCGCTGTTGCTGGCGTAGATGGCGCCACCCTTCGTCGCGGCGTTGCCGCTCAGCGTGCTGTTGACCAAGGCGATGTCGCCGAAGTGCGAATAGATCGCGCCGCCCGCATTGGCCGCGGAGTTTCCGCTCAGGGTGCTCGCGGACAGCGTGATGTTGCCGGCGCGCGAGTAGATGCCGCCGCCCCACGTCGCCGAATTGCCGCTGATGGTGCTCGCCGTCATGTCCAGATTGGCGAACGGGATGCAGATGGCGCCGCCCTGCGCGTAGCCATTGCAGTCGTTCGCCGTGACGTTGGCATCGCTCAGCGTCAGGTGATTCAGCGTCAACAGGGCGCCGACCGGCGTGCTGTCGTTGATGATGCCCGAGGCGTGATGGGCATCGATCGTCACGTTGCCATTGGCAGCGGCGTCGATGACGAGATCGGCATTGCCGACGTCGAGCCTGCCGTAAGCCAGCGTGATCCGGTTGCTGGCACCATGCGGGAAGCTGCCGGTGTCGAACGCGATCGTGTCGGCCACGCCGAATGTTCCGCTGGCGATGAGACGGCAACCGCCTTCGCCGGCGCTGGCAGCGCTGCCGTGGTTCAACGTGTTGATGGCTTGGCGCAAGGTGCAGGTGCCGGTTCCCGCAACCGGATCGGAATCGCCCGGCGACGTCACGGCGATGGTGGCCGCCTGTGCGAACGACGCTGCCACGCCGAACGCGGAAGCGAGGGCCAGGGTCAATGGCCTGCGCAATGGCGCATGCGCACTGGCGAGGAATTGGGCGCGGTTGGGCATTGCGATTCTCCCCTGCGTCGAATGTGGACGCAGGGGTAGAACGCTCAATTGTGGAAAATCTTGCACGGCCGTGCCGCAGGGGCGCGGCCCGGTGGCGAGCACGACGGGCAAAGGCGAAGGGATGAGCGCATGGACGCGCGCGTCAGCGCTGATCGAGCTCGTAATGGATCAGCACGACGCATTGCGAGGCGAACAGCATCTTCGAGCCGAGCGCGATTTTCTTCGCGCCGAGGCGCTCGAGGCTGCCGAAGGTCTTCTTCGGCATCGGGATGTGGTCGGTCAGCAGAAAACACGGGTTGTCGCCGAATGCCTGCTCGCGGATCGAGGTGCCTTTCCGATCCATGACGAACAGCTGATGATTCTCGGCCAACCCCTGCACGAGCCGCTCGAAGCTGATCGTTTGCACGCTGACGCCGGATTCCACGGCGCGCGTTTCTTCCTTGCCCATGCCGATGGACGCATCGAGCGCCTTCGCGATCTTGCCGAGCAGCGCGCGTTCGTCGAAGCCGCCGATGTCATGCATCGCGTTGACGTCGAAGCGGATCGTGCGCGAGTAGTCGCGCGTGCTTTCGAGCACGAGATAGACCACGACGTCCGGGCGATGCGACTGCGCGACGAAGATCGCGTTCATGAGCGCGTGCGCGAGGATTTCGGTGTGCGCTTCACCGCCGACGGCAGCCAGCAGCGCGTGGCTGTCCGTGGGCGCGGCACGCGCGCGGAGGACGAACGTTCTCATGCGCGCATTGTCGCCGCAAACCGGCGCGGCGGGCGTGCGGCGCTGATGAAGCAGGCGGCAGGTTCGTAGCCGCCGTTTCGGTTTCCGGGCAGGAATGGCACATCCGTGTGCCGGCGACCGTCGAGCGACCGCTGAATATCAGAACTCGTACGACGCACCGACGTAGAACGTGCGGCTCAGGCCCGGTTCGAGGCCGCCGCCGAACACGCGGTTGTAGTACTTCTTGTCGGTGAGGTTGGAGATGCCGCCGAGCAGGCGCACCTGCGGCATCACGTACCAGTCGCCGGAGAAGTCGGCGATCGTGTACGAGGGCACCTTGGCCGGGATCGTGATGCTCTTGTCCGCCGCCGTCGCCGGCAGGTTGGAGTCCTGCCAGTACTGGCTGGCCACCGAAACGACCGACAGCGCGAGCTTGTACTGCTTGTCCTCGCGCCAGACCACGCCGACGCGGGCGAGATAGTCCGGCGAGAACGCCGGTTTCTTGCCGACATTGCCCTTGATCGAGCGCGTGAACTCCGAATTGAGCAGGCTCAGGTTCGCGAACACCGACAGGTGCTGCGTGGTGTGCGGATCGCGCGCGGCGAGGAAGTCGTAGTCGATCTGGCCTTCGAAACCGCGATGGCGCGTGTCGCCGGTGTTCACATTGATCGTATTGCCGGGCGGCGCATCGGGAATCTGCTGCGATTCGATGCGATCCTTCACGTTCACCCAGAACAGGCTCGCGTCGTAGAACAGGCCGTCGACCGGCGTGCCATGCACGCCCGCTTCCCACGACACCACATGGGTCGGATCCGGATCGTTGATCGCGCCGGCCGCGGTGTTGCCGAACGGCGAGCCGATGTCGAAGTAGCGCACCGGGCGCCAGCCCTGCGAGACGTTGAAGTAGGTTTCGTTGGCGTGGCCGAAGTCGTTGCCGACGCCGAGGCCAAACAGCGGCACGTTGTGGCTGACGCTGCGGTCGACGAGGTCGCGCGTCAGCGTGACCGGCTTGATCGTTTCATTGATGTCGACCTTCTCGCGCTCGATGCGCACCGACGGTACCAGGTGCCAGTCCGGCGCGAAGCGGAACACGTTCTCGGCGAAGATCGCGCCGTAGTCGGTCGAACGCTGCTGGTGCAGGCGCGCGCAGTTAACGTCGTTCTTGTCCACGCAGGCGCGGCCGGAACGATCGTAGCGACCCGGTTCGGCGACGCCGTCGGTCCACTGGCGGAACGGCGCATCGGAGTGGTAGAGCGTGGTGCCGATCGTGAACGCATTGCCGCGGCCCCAATGGTGCACGAGGCGCGCGTCGAGTCCGCCGAAGCGGAACTGGTCGTCCTGCAGCGTCGAGGAGGTCGGCGCTGGCGTACCCGGCGGGCTCTGCGACGCCTGCGAACGCGCGGCGTTGTCCTGGTAGCCGTACCAGAGTTTGGCGACGAGTTCGGTTTCCGGATCGAGATGGCGGTCGTGCGTGAAGCTGAGCACGTAGCGATCCGTCCACAGGCGGTTGTACGGCGTCGTGGTCAGATCCTGGTTCGCCGCGAACTGCGGATAGAGCAGCTTGCCCGGATCGCCGGTTTCGAGCTGGCTGGCGCGGAAGTCGACGGCGTAATAGGCCATGTCGTCCGGGCGATAGCCGAGGTGCAGGTCAAAGCCCTTGAGCTCGGAATCGCCGTTGTCGCGCTGGCCGTCGTTCTGGCGGTAGTGCGCGTCGGCAAGGTAATCCCACGTGCCCGACGTGCCGGAAATCTGGTTGAACGTGCCGAACAGGCCGTTGCTGCCGACGACGTTCTCGCTGTAACCGGCGAACTCGCGGTCGGCGACCGGCTTGCGGCTGACCAGGTTCACCACCGGCGGCGGCTCCGGCCCGTACAGCAGCGAGCTGCCGCCGCGGATCAGCTGCACTTCGGACAGCTGTTGCGGCAGCGGCGAGGTGTAGATCGTCGGATAGCCGACCCAGTCCGATTCGAGCGGAATGCCGTCGAACAGTACGGTGACGAATTCCGATTCCTGCGGATTGCCGATGCCGCGGTAGTTGAAGTTCAACTGGCCCGGCGTCTGCTGCTCGGAGTAGAACAGGCCCGGCGTCTGCGCAAACAGGTCGCGCAGGTTGTTGTCGACGACGGTGGGGATGCTGTCGGTCTTGGTGATCGAGGTCTTCTTCGTCACTGTAATGAGCGGGCCATCGACCTCGCGCATGATGTGCTGGAGCTTGGGTCGCGTATCGTCGTGCGGATTGCGTTGGCGCACGTTGACCTTGGGCAGTTCGGCCGGCTTGTCCTGTCCGGAAATCGGTGCGGCTTCCTGCGCGTGCGCGGGCAGCGCAAGGGCGCATGCGACGGCGAGCGCAAGCGCGCCGGGCATCAAGGCGTTGTTCTTCATCATGTTTCCCCGAGAATGGCGCGGGCCGGATTGAGCGTCGCGCAGCGCGCTTTATCGCAGGCTTGCGCTGAGCGAGACAGCGCCTTGAGATCTAGGTCTCAAGGCGGATATTCGGGGTTTGGGGACTGCATCGACATCCGCGGTGCCGCTGCGCGCAAGGCGGGCGCGATCGACGCGGAGCCGACGGAAGCGGCGCTCGTCGCCGCGGCGATCCGCGCGGGCGGCGCGATCACGCACGCCACGCACCTGTGGGCGGCCGACGCGCCGGCAAAGTGAACCGCAGCCGTCGCAAAAGTTGTAAATCCACGATTTCCTGTTGAATTGCGTGCTCGCGAAAGCGTCCAATGTCGCCGGTTCCGGCGCGCGCCGCAGGAGCCGATGCCGATGCAGGAGTCGATCGTGAAAGCCTTTGCCGTTCCGGGCGCCATCGCCCTTTTTTGCAGCGTCGCCAGCGCGAACCTCGCCTGCGCGCAGTCGGCCGCGTCGACGCAGCCTGTCGCGCCCTTGCAGTTGCAGGTGCCGACGCCGACGCATCCCGTCGAGGCGATATCGCCCGCGGCGCCGGCCGACAACGCAATCGTCGACGCGCAGGACAGCGGTGCCGTCGACGAAAAAAGCGGCCCGCAAGTACACGGCAGCTTCACCACCGGCATCGGCTATTCGAAGGGTTACGGCACGAGCACGATGAACGCCGCCGACCTCGACGTCAGCGGCCAGACCGACAGCGGCCGCAGCTACGACATGCATTTCCATGTCGTGCAGAGCAAGGGCCCGGGCTTCAGTCCCTACGCCTACGGCCTGCGCTACCGCTGAAGCGGCGAAACGCGCGGTGTTCGCGCGGCGCGATCAGAGCTGGCGATCCTCGGCCTTGAACTTGCCGTTCTTCACCTCGATCGCACCGCCCTTGTCGTCCTTCAGCCGGAACGTGAACGTGCCTTCGTAGACCTTGCCGTTCGCGCGCGTGATCTCGAAACGGTTGTCGGCGCTGTCCTTGTCGAGTTTGTACTCCGCGTCGGGCGCGCCGCCCATCGACTTGCGACCTTTTTCGAAACGCACGTCGCACACGCTGCGCTCGAACGCCTTGTGGTCGAGCACGAGTGGTTTGCCGTCCGTGAAGCCGTCGCAGGTGATCGACAGGCGATCGACGCGCGTCTTCGGCGGCGGCCATGCGGCGGCGCCCTGGGTCGATGCACCGAGCGAGAACTTGTCGCCGATCGGCACCAGCGTGATCTCGTCGTCGCCGGATTCGAATGCGATGTCGCCGACCTGTGCGGTCAGCGTCTGCGGCTCGCTGGCGCGTGCGGCCGAAAACGAGGCGAGGGCGGCGAGGGCGAAGCAGGCGGTCGTGATTTTCATCGTGGCTCCGGATTGGGACGCGGTTTCGCGAGAATACGCAGCGCGGGTGGCGAACGGGACATTTCCAGCCGCTGCCCGCTACGCCTCGTGATACCTGGTGCGCGACATCGAACGCTCCGCATGACGCCGCTTGACGCGGCGCGCCTGCGATGCCAGAACACGCGATCGCATCGTCGAAAGGTCTCGCCATGATCGACCGTCCCCGATTCGCCACGATCCTTGCACGATTCGCCGCGCTCGCCGTCGTCTGCGTCGCAGCGAATGCCGTGGAACCGTCATCGACCACGCCGGCGATGCGCGAGATCGTGCTCGTGCGCCATGGCAATTACACGCCCGATCCCGCGATCGACGAGAAGATCGGGCCGCCGCTGTCGCCGATCGGCGTCGCGCAGGCGCGGCTCGCGGGCGCGCGCCTGCGTGGCGAGCTGCCGCAGCTTGGTGCGCTTTATGTGAGTCCGATGCAACGTGCGCGCGATACCGCCGCCGCGATCGGCGTGGAATTTCCCGGCCGCGCGTTCGAGGTCGTCGACGACCTCGCCGAATGCACGCCGCCGACGCGTCGCGCCGACATCATGGCAAAAGAAAAGCCCGAGGATCTCGCGGCCTGCAAGGCGCGGCTCGACCGCGTCTTCGCGACGTATTTCAAACCCGCGCAAAGTTCGCCGCGCGCGGATCTGTTCGTCTGCCACGGCAACGTCATCCGCTACCTCGTCACGCGCGCGCTCGGCGTCGACACGGAAGCGTGGCTGGAAATGTCGGTCGGCAACGCGAGCATCACGCGCATCCGCGTCGAAGCCGACGGACGCTTCAAGGTGATCGAAGTCGGCGACGTCGGACACATTCCGCCGAACCTGCGCACGGGCGCTACCGGCGATGGCGAACGCAGTCTCGCGGTTCCGAAACTGGACGTCGCACCGTCGCAGAAGAAGCCGCCGCGCGCCGGCGAATGATCTTCAGGCGTCGCGCATCACCAGCAAGCGTCGCTCGGTCATGTCCTCGATGGCATAGCGGATGCCTTCGCGGCCAAGGCCGGAACGCTTCACGCCGCCGTAGGGCATGTTGTCGACGCGGAAACTCGGGATGTCGTTGACCAC
>JAKPAN010000067.1 GCA_029779475.1 Pseudomonadota bacterium | reverse complement strand
CGATGTCGGCGCAGGTGAGGAGATACAGGTTGTCGAGCCGTTCGCGGTCGGCGACCTCGATCGCGAAGCGGTGGATCACCGCGGGATCGGCGATGTCCTGCTTCTGCGCGGTGGTGGACATCAACAAATGCCTGCGCACCAACCATTCGACCAGCGCGGTATCGGCCTCGGACAACTCGTGCGCGAGGCAGAATTCGCGCGCGTCGCGTGCGCCGAGTTCGGAATGGTCGCCGCCACGACCCTTGGCGATGTCGTGGAACAGGCCGGCGAGCAGCAGCAGTTCCGGCTTGCGCAACGACGGCCACACCGTGTGCGCGACCGAAAAGCGTTCGTCGGCCTCGCCGCTGGCGAACTGCGCGAGGTTGCGCAGCACCGCGAGCGTGTGCTGGTCGACGGTGTAGACGTGGAACAGGTCGAACTGCATGCGCCCGGACACCTGCGCGAACGCGGGGATCCAGCGCCCGAGCACGCCGAGGCGTGCCATGCGGTTCAGCGTTTCCACCGGCTGCGGCCCGCGCAGCAGGGCGAGGAAACCTGCGCGCAATGTCGGATCCGCATCGGCATGCGCGGGGATCCGCTTGAGCATTTCCGCGAGCGCGCGCGCGGTGTGCGAATGCAGGCCGCGCACTTCGGGATGCGCGGCCCACGCCGCGAACAGCGCGAACACCTGGCGCGGATCGGCGCGCGGCCATTCCGGATCGTGCGCGGCGAGGTAGCCGCGGCGCAGTTCGAAACCGTCGCCGATGGCTTCGGGCATCGCCTCGCCTTCGAGCTGTTCCTCGAAGCGTTGCAGCAGGCGGTCGCCGATGCGCTGCACCAGCGCAGCGCTGCGGTAGAAGCCCTGCATCATCTGTTCGACCGCGAGGTTGTCGGCGTCGCCGGCGTGGCCGAGGCGCGCGGCCAGCGTCTTCTGGTGGTCGAAGCGCAGGCGTTCCTCGCGCTTGCCGGCGACCAGGTGCAGGCCGAAGCGCAGGCGCGACAGTGCGCGGCGTTCGCGGTCCAGCGTGGC
>JAKPAN010000036.1 GCA_029779475.1 Pseudomonadota bacterium | reverse complement strand
TCGCTCAGCCCGACGTGGGCCGTTGGCGCACGAAGGCCGCCGGGGAAAGGCGGCGCTGCACCCGGCAGGGGCCGTAGCGCAGCGAAGGACGCGCGCAGCGCGTTGCGGCGTCGACGCCGGCGGCAGACTGCGCCAAGGAAAGGCCCAGGGCGGGCCGAGCGTCGCCGGCCGGCGACGTGCAGTGCTCGATCGCTCCTGGTTGCAAACGAAGTGCGCTAGAGCCAGCGATGGAAGCCCGAAGGGTCGAGACGGGCGGTACGCCTGGCTCGATGCGCAGCACGACGTAGCGTTAGCCGCGCAGCGGCGTAGGCCCAAAAAAAAGGGCGACCCTCGCGGCCGCCCGTGCTGTTCTCGATGCTGGCATTTGGACGTCTACACGAGCCCGTCGGTTCCGCCACTCGCGTTGTGCACGAAACGCTTCGGCCCTTCGTCCTGTTCGTCTTCCTTGCGCTTCCACGGCCTCAACACCAGCCTTCCCGACACGGAAATTCCCGGCCTAATTTCGATATTCACGCCCATTTTGTCGTTCGACTTGAACGCAACGCCAACGTCCGTCCACGCGGTTTTTTCCTCGCCTTGATGGTTCTCGTACTTGTACGGCGACAGCACGTTGAACCGATCGGACTCACCGCCTTTCGACGGCGGCTGTTGCTTCGTTTTGCTCTGTTGCTGCTGCTTTGCCATCTGCTCACTCCTTCGCTGCTGGTGGTGGTGGATCACTGGAAAATCGGGCTGCCGTCAGCCGCCGGCTTGAACGTGGAATTGCACTTGGTTCTGTTCGTGCAGCTCCAAAAGTCGTAGCCCTTGCCCTTCGGATCGTCTTCTTTGCTCTTGGTCACGCGACGCAATCCGCTCTTGCATTTCGGACAGACGTGGGACGACGCCGGCGAGGCCGCGGCCGCAGGCCGCGGCGCTTTTTCGCCGGGCTTTCCTTCCGCGTCGGGCAGCGTGACCTCGCAGCCGTCGCGATAGCCGCTGCAACTCCAAAACGGGCCGAATTTGCCGTCGCGGCGGCGCAGTGGCTTTCCGCAGCTCGGGCAAGGGAACGTAGTTCCCGGCCCGAGCTGCGTGAGCTCGCCGGCGAGCCGCGCGTCCGCGGCCGCCACGATTTCGCGGTAGCTCTTGGCGCCCGTGGCGATCGCATCAAGCTCGTCTTCGAGCGACCGCGTGTAGTCGAGCTCGATGAATCCGAATGTGCCGACCAGGTTGTCGACGATCGCCTCGCCGGCCAGCGTCGGGGACAAGAAACCCTTCTTGTCCTCCGTGATGTATTCGCGCTCGGTGATCTTGTCGAGGATGCCGGCGTAGGTCGACGGGCGTCCGATGCCGTTCGCTTCGAGTTCCTTCACCAGCGTGGCGAGCGTGTAGCGCGACGGCGCTTTCGTGGTCTTGCTCACGACCTCGCCGCGTTCCACCTCGAGCTCGGCGCCGATCGCGAGCACGGGGATCGGTCGGCTTGCGTCTTCGGCGTCTTCTTTGCCGTCGTCGTCCTCGGGCTCGTCGTGCAGGGCTTTCCAGCCCTTGTCGACGAGCGTGCGGCCGCGGCCGATGTACACGGCATGTTTGTCGCCGGTGACGGGCTCTATGCTCTGCAACGTCGCCGTACGCACGGCGAACGTCGCGTCCGCGAGCTGCGACGCGACGGTGCGCGACCAAATCAGCCGGTACAGGGCTTTTTCGTCGTCCGTCTCGCCGGCGTCGGTCGCGTCGACGTGCGTCGGTCGCACCGCCTCGTGTGCTTCCTGCGCGTTCGCCTTTGCCTTCCACTTGCGGCGCTTCTCCGCGAGCGGAAGGCCGTTCGCCTTCGCGTAGACGGCGAGCTCGTCGCAGAACTCGTCGGCGAGGTTCGGCGAGTCGGTGCGCATGTACGTGATGACGCCTTGCTCGTACAGCCGTTGCGCGAGCTCCATCGTCTTCTTCGGCTTGAACTTCAACGCGACCTGGGCGCGCTGCTGTAGCGTCGACGTGGTGAACGGCGCCGGCGGCGCGCTCTTGGCCTGCGTGTCGGCGAAGTCCGTGACGCGCACGCGCTTGATCGCGGCGGCGGCCGCGGCGAGCGCCTGGTCGAGCATGTATTCGGCGCCATCGACCAGGTGCGGCTTGGTCTGCCAGTCGGCTTTCCACCAGGCGTCGGCCGGGCCGAAGCGTAGCGAGACGCCGAAGTGCGCCGTGGGCTTGAACGCCCGGATTTCTCGCTCGCGTCGCACGACGATCAGCACCGCCGGCGATTGCACGCGGCCCGCCGACAGTTTCCGTTGCGCCTTGTCGGACAAGGGACTGCTGACCTGCCATCCGATCAGGCGATCGAGGGCGCGACGGGCTTCCTGCGCGTGCACCAGGTTCATGTCGAGCGGCCGCGGGCTCGCGATCGCCGCCTTGACGGCCTTCTCGGTAATTTCGCCGTAGGTCACGCGCTCGGCTTTCTTGAGCTTCAACACGTCGGCGATGTGCCAGCCGATCGCTTCGCCTTCGCGATCAAGGTCGGTCGCGATTAATACGCGATCGCACTTCGCGGCGGCTTCCTTCAAGCCGGCGATCGACTGCTTCGCCCGCGCATTCTCGGCGACGTATTTCAGCCGGTAGGTTTCGCGGTCGATGCCGAGGTCGTTTTCGGGCAGGTCGCGGATGTGGCCGCCGCTCGCCCGCACGATGTAGTCGCTGCCGAGGATCGATTCGAGCTTCTTCTTCTTGCCCGGCGCCTCGATTACAAACAGGGTTGTCATGAACGTGCTCCTTGCGAACGCTCCGCGTTCGCGTAGCGGATGGAATCGAACTCGCGCATGAGGGTCGCGAGCTTCGCGCCGCTCTTGGCGGCGCGCGGGACCTTGCGCACGAGGCCACGTCCTTCCAGCCAGTACGAGCGTTCAGGGTCGCTCGCGACGGTGATGCGCCAGTGGCCGATGACGAGAACGTCGCCGTCCGCGAGCTTCTTGATGCGTCGAGCAAGGTCGCGGGTGGTATCTGGCGGAAGGACGTGGACGGTCATGGTTCGTGCCTCGATCAGCGGCCGCGCTTGCGGCCCGCGCTGCGCTTCTGCACGGGCTTCTGCTCCTGGTCCTGCGTCTGCTGCTGCTCCTGCTCGTCGGCGTCGCCAGTGGCCGGCGCCGGCGCTGGCTGACCGTTGTAGAGCTCGTCGCTCACGTCCTGGCGATCGCGTTCGCGCTCGCCCGCGTTGCGCAGGGCGGCGAACGCCGATTTCGCGTCCGCGAGCTCCGTCGTCGACGCGCCCTGCTCCGGGCCTTGCCCGACTTCCGCGTCGGCCTGGTGCAGTCGCACGTTCTCGGACACGCGCTCGGCGTCGTGGCCCAGGCGATGCGCGTCGGCGAGCTGCCGGCGATCGGCGAGCAGCATGCTCTCGGTCATCGCCTTGCGCAGTGCTTCGTTGCCGTTCTCCTGCGTCCAGTCGTTCCAATCGGTGCCCTTCGATTCCGCCGAAAACGTCGGGATCGCGGCGTAGCCGCCGACCGCTTCCGCCGCCTTCTCGGCGGCCGTCTTGCCGCGGTTTTCCTTGAGCTGGCCGGTGCGCGGGTCGACTTCGCGCGCACGCTGGTGATCGTTGTCGCCGGCGATCACGATGGGCCGATCCGGATGCTGTTCCCGGATGGCGCGGGCGACGGTTTCGAGGTTGCCCGCATTGAACGCCGCGACGACGGTCCCGCCGCATTCACGCTGAATCGTGGCGGCCGTGGCCCAACCCTCGGCGATCACGATGCCGCCGCCCAATCCCGGCTTTTCGGCTGCCGGGCCGGTGGTCGCTATGTAGTAGCTACCGGCTAGCTTGCCGCCTGCCG
>JAKPAN010000019.1 GCA_029779475.1 Pseudomonadota bacterium | reverse complement strand
ATCGTCGCGAACGCCATCCATGCGGCGCGCGAACGCGGCCGCGAACTGTCCGCGATGAACGATTGAGGTCGACATGAACGCATCCGCGCTCCGATTCCCCATCGCCCTGTGTTTCGCGTTCGCATTGGCCGCGTGCGGCCACGGCGCGTCCTCGTCCACGACCGCCACCGCGGCCGCTTCGGCGACGCCGAACGGTGCCGCGAGCGATGCCACCGCGACCAGCAACGGCATCACCCTGCGCGCGAGCGTGATCGAAACCCGGGACCTGCAGGAATCGGTCGCGAAGGGTTACGGCATCGCGCGCGAGCCCAACCAGGCGTTGCTGCTGTTGAGCGTGCGCGATGCCAACGGCGACAACGCCACGCCGGTGTCGCTGCAGGCCACGGTCTCCGATCTCAAGGGCGGCGCCCATCCGCTGGCGCTGCAGGAAATCCGGACCGGGGACTTCGTCGACCGCATCGGTTTGGCGCCGCTGTCCGCACCCGACACGCTCACCTTCGAAATCCGCGCGCAGCTGGCGCCGGGCTCGACCTCGACCGTGCGCGTGAGTCGGGATTTCTATCCGCGTTGAGCCCGCTTTTGTAGGAGCGCACCGCAGGGGCGCGACTGATATTGCGGTGAACCTGGTCGCGCCCCTGCGGTGCGCTCCTACACTGGCTTGTTCACCCAGTCGCGAACGATCCTCGCGATCTCGCGCACGCCATCGGTCAGCGCCGCCGGACCCGGCTGCAGGATGATCGGCGACTTGACCTCGTGCAGCTCGCCATCGCGCACCGCCGGAATCGCGTTCCACCCCGGTCGCGCCGCGACCTTGTCCGCGCGGAATTTCTTGCCACACCAGGAACCGAGGATGATGTCCGGCGCGCGGCGGATGACTTCATCGCTGTCTTCGAGGATGCGCGCCTTCGCCAGCGGTTCGAGCGCGCGTTCGGGGAACACGTCGTCGCCGCCGGCGATGCGGACCAGCTCCGCAACCCAGCGGATGCCGGTGATCGGCGGTTCGTCCCATTCCTCGAAATAGAGCTTCGGCCGCCGCGTGAACTCGGCGGATTCCGCTGCGATGGCATCGAGTC
>JAKPAN010000001.1 GCA_029779475.1 Pseudomonadota bacterium | reverse complement strand
ACGGGATCGCGCCAGCCTAGCGCGTTGCCGTCGCCGTGCGCAGACGGGAGGTCATGTCCCCGCCGATCTGGCGGCCGCGGCGGCGGAGTAAACTCGCGCTCCCATGCCCAGCGGAGCGGAACGATGGCTTCGATCTACGACTTCAGTGCAACGACGATCGACGACAAGGAGCAATCGTTGTCGGCGTATCGCGGCAAGACGCTGCTTATCGTCAACGTCGCCTCCAAATGCGGCTTCACGCCGCAGTACGAAGGCCTGGAAAAACTCGATCGCGACGATCGCGAACGCGGACTCGTCGTGCTCGGCTATCCCTGCGACCAGTTCGGCCATCAGGAGCCGGGCGACGCGGACGAGATAAAAAATTTCTGCTCGCTCAACTACGACGTGACCTTCCCGATGTTCGCCAAGATCGCAGTCAACGGCGCGAACACGCATCCGCTCTACAAGTTCCTCAAGAAGGAAGCGAAGGGCCTGCTCGGCAGCGAGGCGATCAAGTGGAACTTCACCAAGTTCCTCGTCGACAAGAGCGGCAACGTCGTGCGCCGCTATGCGCCGACCGACAAGCCCGAGAGCATCGGCAAGGACATCGAGGCGATGCTGTGACGGCAGCCGGCAGCGACTCGCGCGCGCTGTCGCGCACGGAACTGCGCACGCTCGCGCTCGCCGCGCTCGGCGGCGCGCTCGAGTTCTACGACTTCATCATCTTCGTGTTCTTCGCGGGCACGATCGGCCAGTTGTTCTTCCCCGCCGACACGCCGGACTGGTTGCGCCAGGCGCAGACATTCGGCCTGTTCGCGGCCGGCTATTTCGCGCGGCCGCTCGGCGGCGTACTCATGGCGCACTTCGGCGACCGCGACGGACGCAAGCGCATGTTCATGCTCAGCGTGCTGCTGATGGCGCTGCCGACGCTCGCGATCGGCCTGTTGCCGACGTACGCGACGCTCGGCTACGCCGCGCCGCTCGCGCTGCTCGTGTTGCGTATCCTGCAAGGCGCGGCCGTCGGC
>JAKPAN010000305.1 GCA_029779475.1 Pseudomonadota bacterium | reverse complement strand
AGTACTGCTAGCGCTATTTGTCTGTGCTTCTGCAACATCCATATCGTCCGCTACCGAAAAACATAGTGCTTTGAAGACGGAAGATTGCATATTTGACGATGTGTACGCTTTTAACGAAGCGGCTTGTCGGGTTTCATTCTTTAACCCTAGCGATAGGCCAATAAAAGTGTTCGATGTTAAATTAGCTAAAACAATAGCGGGACGTATTGACCCGCCTGAGCTGTTGGTGGCCCCGCACGCGACTGTGTATGCGATGGCGTACGCTGATACCTCCGGAAGTGTTGGGCGCAGTCGGTTTCCCTTTCAGTTTAAGACCGATGAAAATGGAATAGGAGCGGGGGCGTTTAGCATTAGTGGCTTTGTCGCAAACGTCCTCGATAATCCAAAGCCTGAGGTTGATCTCGGAGTTGTAAATTTGCCGCTTTCTAAAGAGAAAGGCGTCGAATTAACGAGTGGGGAATATCCAAATCTAAAAATACTCGGAGTGGCTAGCGCCCCAGATTGGGTTAACGTCAGGCTGTCAGATGATGGCCGTCTTGTTTTTGTTTCGGTGAAACGCGACACGACTTGGGGGCTACATTCGGCGTCCTTGAAGTTGACTACCAATTATTCTGATCAGAAATACATTCGATTGGATGTAAAGGCCGATGTGCATGGTGCTCTCGTGCCATCAGCCAACCCCGTTGACTTGGGTTTGATGCGAGTTGGAAATGAGAATGAAGGATTAATTAGGCTCAATAGGACTGACGGGAAAAAGATTGAAATTAAAGACGTTGAGTTAACGGGTTTTCAAGGGGCTGTCAAGCTTGCTCCTTGCAAGCCAAAATCTGCTGATTGCTTAATGCTCAGAATTGCAGTTTCAGACAAGCAGGTAACTGGATCTGTCAAGGGAAAGCTTCTGATAAAAACGCCAAATCACGACGAGCGGCTGGAGGTCGATATTTGGGGCCTTTTGGTTCCCAAGGACTTCAAAATTCAAACGCTAGACACGTCTAAAAATGCGCCCTCGTCTTCAGTTGTTAAAGGCGATTCCGAAAATATTGGTGATGTGCTGCGCAGCAGCGTATCGAATGCGCACTCCATAGATATTCCGGTGCCGAGTGGAAATGGTCCGTTACTAAAATGGACAGTTTCCAATAGCGCGCAGGTATATGGCTTCCAGATATATCGCGCTTTTTCTGAGGATGGCGCTTATTTGAAAATAAATAAAGGAATTTATCGTTCAATCACTGAAGGAAATGAGGCGATAAATTACCAATGGCGCGACGTGGACGTCGAGAGCGGAAAATCTTACTGGTACAAAATTGTTGCAGTAAAAAATGATGATACTAAAGAGATGCTTGGACATCCATTGAAAGCCGTTGCCAAATGAATTTCTATAGCTGAATTGCTCTTGTAGAACGTTTCTCCATAGAGTATTTACGCAATATTCGGTTGCCCTGTTCATACCAGTCGCCGAGCACGATTCGCTCGGCGGCTTTTTCATGACCTAGCTCAAAGCGATGTTGCGCGGGGCGATGCGTATGTCCGTGGATCAGCTTGTGGACGTCGTGCGTGAGCATCGAATCGCGGACTGCTTCGTCATTTACATCGGTGATCGCATCATCGACGGATCGCGTATAGCGCTGGCTTTCCGCGCGTGCCTGCGCAGCGAAGGCTTGACGTTCGGATAGCGGTTTGCCGAGGAACGCACGTTGCCAGCTGGCGGCGCGTGTTTGTGCACGAAACGCTTGGTAGCGCGTGTCGTCGGTGCACAGCGTGTCGCCGTGCATAAGCAGCACGCGCTCGCCTTCGATATCGATGACGCTCGGGTCGGGCAGGATCGTCATGCGCGCGCGGCGCGCGTAGGCGTCGCCGAGCAGGAAATCGCGGTTGCCGTGCATGAAGAACACGGGCACGCCGTGTTCGTGAAGCTGTGCGAGCGCGTCGGCGACGGTGTTTTCCAGTTCGCCGGCCGCGTCGTCGCCGATCCAGGCTTCGAAGAAATCGCCGAGGATGTAGAGCGCGTCGGCTTTGGCGGCTTCATCGCGGAGAAACGCGAGGAATTGTTCGACGATCTGCGGCCGCGCCGTGTCCAGATGCAGATCGGAGATGAAAAGCGTCGTCATGTCACGAGTTTGCCACCGTGCCGCATCGCGTCCGCGCTGCGGCACGGTGCTGCTTTCATTGGACTACGCTGACTTTCTCGATGACGATCGGCGTCTTCGGCACGTCGCTCACGAACGGGCCTTGCGCACCGGTTTCGACGGCGCGGATCTTCTCCACGACGTCCATGCCCGAGGTCACCTTGCCGAACACGGCGTAGCCCGGATTGGCATCGCCCGCGTAGTCGAGGCGCGGATTGTCGACGGTGTTGATGAAGAACTGCGCGGTCGCGGAATTCGGATCCATCGTGCGCGCCATCGAAACCGTGCCGCGCAGGTTGGACAGGCCATTCTTCGACTCGATCGCGATCGGCGCGCGCGTCTTCTTCTGGCGCAGGTCGGCCGTGAAGCCGCCACCCTGGATCATGAATCCGGCGATGACGCGGTGGAAGATCGTGCCGTCGTAGAAGCCGCTCTTCACGTAGGTCAGGAAGTTGTCGACCGACTTCGGCGCCTTGTCCGGATACAGTTCGACGGTGATGTCGCCGAGGCTGGTCTTGATGAGAACCTTCGGCGCAGCGGAAGCAGCCGCCGTCGTATCGGCCTTCTTGGCGGCAGATGCGGCAGGTGCGGCCTTCTTCGCGGCAGACTGCGTGGCCGCCGCCGGCTTGGCGGCGGGCGCCTTCTGCGCAGGCGCGGTCTGCGCGGGCGCAACGGAAGGCAGGGCGAGGGCAAGAGCGAGCAGGACGTGCTTGAACACGGAAAACCTCCGGGAAAGGGACGGAAACTGGACGTGGAATGATAGGCGCTCGATCAGCGCGCGTCTTCCACCGGGCGCACTTGCAGCTTGATGTCCAGATGCTTGATCTGGTCGCGCTCCTGGTCGAGATCCGCGCGCGTAAGCGGATGCTGTTGTAGCCAGCGTTCGGGCAGATCCAGTCGCAGCGTGCGGTCGTCGACAGTCAGCCGCAGCGCCGGCAGCGGCTCGGGCGTGCGCGCGCGTTCGAGCAGCGCGGCCAGGCGCAGCAATGCGGTGATCTTGCGCACCGGCGCGCGCAGGCGCTCGGGCAGCGCGTCGATGCCTGCGCGATCGGGTTTGCGCCGATGCGAACGCACGATCGCCGCGAGCGCCTGCTGGCCCTGCCGCGTGAAGCCGGCGAGGTCGGAATGCGCGACGATGTAGGCGCCGTGCACGTGATGCAGGCTGTGTGCGATGGCGAGGCCGATTTCGTGGATGTCGGCGGCCCAGCCGAGCATGTCGCGCTCGATGTGGCCGAGTCCCCATGTCGGCGCGACCTGATCGAACAGTTCGATCGCCGCGTGATGCACGCGCGCGGCTTGCGCGCGGTCGACGCCGTAACGCGAGGCGAGCGCGGCGATGCTGCCCGCGCGCGGATCGCCGTGCATGGCGCGGCCGACGAGGTCGTAGAGCAGGCCTTCGCGCATCGCGGTGTCGCAGACGATCATCTGCTCCAACGCGAACGTGGAGAAGATCGCTTCGAGGATCGCGGTGCCGCCGGCGATGATCGAGACGCGATCCTCGGCGAGTCCCGCGAGACGCAGGTTTCCCGCGTCGCCCGCGTCGATGATTGCGTCGCGCAATTTGCCGAGTGCCGCCGCAGTGATGCCCTGTTCGCTCCAACCGTTGGCCTGCACGATGCTGCCGATCGCCTTGGCCGTACCCGACGAACCGACCGCCTCGCCCCAGCCGAGCGCGCGATAGTCCTCGGCGAACTGCTGCAACTCGACCGCGATGTCGGTCTGCGCTTGCCGCCAACGTTTGGCCGTGTATTTGCCGTCGGGGAAGAAACGCAAGGTGCTGGCGATGCAGCCGACCTGCACGCTTTCCGTGCGCAGCGCGTCGAAATCCTTGCCGATGATGAACTCGGTGCTGCCGCCGCCGATGTCGAAGACGAGCCGCCGTTGCGGCGATTCGGGCAAGCCGTGCGCGACGCCGAGGTAGATCAGGCGCGCTTCCTCGCGGCCGCTGACAATGTCGATCGGATGGCCGAGTGCGGTTTCCGCCGGCAGCAGGAACGCCTGCGGATTGGCGAGCCGGCGCACGGCATTCGTCGCGGCCGCATGCACGCGTCCCTGCGGGATCGCGCGCAGGCGCTGGCCGAAACGCGCGAGACAAGCCAGCGCGTGTTCACGGTATTCCGGGTCGAGGCTGCCGTTCGCGCGCACGCCCATCGCGAGGCGCACGCTGTCGCGCAGGCGGTCGATGATGCGCAGGCCGCCGTGCTCGTAGCGTGCGACGAGCAGGTGGAAACTGTTGGAGCCCAGATCGATGGCAGCAAGCAATTCGCCATCGCGGATGTCGTCCGCCGTCGCGTTCGTCACAGTTTTGCCCGCCCCGAGATGGCGCGATTGTCGCATGGTCGCTCGCGGCACGTCAGCGCTGCGCAGCGACGTTCAATGCGCGAGTCGGGCGAGCAACATCTGCTGCGCGCCGTGCGGCTTGGCCTCGCCCGGCGTCACGCGCTGGTAGCTGCCGTCGCTTTGCAGCAGCCAGGCTTGCAGGTTGTCCTCGAGATAGTTCGCAAGCGCTTCGTCGTAGACGCGTTGCGCGAGTTTCGGGTCGCGGATCGGGAAGCAGGTTTCGATCCGGCGCAGCAGGTTGCGCTCCATCCAGTCCGCGCTCGAACAATAGATTTCCGGCGCGTCGTCGTTCTGGAACCAGTAGACGCGGCTGTGTTCGAGGAAGCGGCCGATGATCGAACGCACGCGGATGCGCTCCGATACGCCCGGAATGCCCGGCCGCAGCGCGCACGCGCCGCGCACGATGAGGTCGATTTCCACGCCGGCCTGCGAGGCGCGATACAGCGTCTGCACGACGTGTTCTTCGGTCAGCGCGTTCATCTTGGCGATGATGCGCGCGGGCTTGCCCTCGCGCGCATGCGCGGCCTCGCGCTCGATCTTCGCCATCAGGCCCTTGTGCAGCGTGAACGGCGAATTGAGCAGGCACTTGAGCTTGATCACGGTGCCGAGGCCGGACAGTTGCAGGAACAGCTGGTGTGCGTCCTCGCCGATGTCGGTGTTCGCGGTCATCAGGCCGAAGTCGGTGTAGATGCGCGAGGTGATCTGGTGATAGTTGCCCGTCGACAGATGCGCGTAGCGACGCAGCACGCCTTGCTCGCGGCGCACGATGAGCAACATCTTCGCGTGCGTCTTGAAGCCGACGACGCCGTAGACCACCTGCACGCCCGCTTCCTGCAGACGATTAGCGAAGCGCAGATTGGCCTCTTCGTCAAAGCGCGCGCGCAGTTCGACGACGACGGTGACGTCCTTGCCTTGCCGTGCGGCTTCGATGAGGTGGTCGATCAGCGGCGAATCGTTGCCGACGCGATACAACGTCTGCTTGATCGCGAGCACGTCGGGATCGGTGCTCGCCTGGCGCAGGAGTTCGACGACGGCGCTGAACGATTCGAATGGATGATGCAGCAGGATGTCGCGCTCGCGGATCGCGTCGAACAGGCTGCCTTCGTCGACGACGGCGGGCAGCACACGCGGCAGGAACGGCGGGAATTTGAGGTCGGGACGATCGATCTGGTCGTAGGTCGCGTTGACGCGGTTCACGTTGACCGGGCCTTCGCAGCGATAGACGTCCGTTTCGCTCAGCTCGAAATTCTGCATGAGCGTGTCGGCGATCGCCTTCGGGCAGTTGTCGGCGACTTCGAGCCGCACGGGACGCGCGAAACCGCGACCCTTGAGTTCGTCGCGCAGCGCGGCGGCGAGGTTCTGCTCGTCCTCGTCGACGACGAGTTCGCTGTTGCGCGTGACACGGAACTGGTACGAGCCCTTGACCTGCATGCCCGGGAACAATTCGTCCATGAACTCGTGCAGCACGCTGGACAGGAACACGAAGTCGTAAGCCGATTCGGCGACTTCCGCGGGCAGGCGGATCAGACGCGGCAGCGAGCGTGGCGCGCGCACGAGCGCCATGTGGCCTTCGCGGCCGAACGCGTCCTTGCCCTGCAAAACGACCGCGATGTTGAGGCTCTTGTTGAGGATGCGCGGGAACGGATGCGCGGGATCGAGCCCGAGCGGCGACAGCACGGGCAGGATTTCGTTGCGGAAATAACCTTGCAGCCAGCGCTTCTGTTTCGTCGTCCACGCGGCGCGCTGCGAGAAACGGATGCCTTCGCGCTCGAGTTCCGGCAGCAGCGTGCTGTTCCAGAAGTCGTACTGCGCCTGCACCAGCGTCAGCGCGCGCTCGCGGATGCGCGCGAGCACTTCCGTCGGCGGCATCGCGTCAGGGCCCGGCCGCATTTCGTTGAGCGTCGACTGTTCGCGCAGCAGCGCGACGCGCACCTCGAAGAACTCGTCGAGGTTCGTGCACGAAATGCACAGGTAGCGCATGCGTTCGAGCAGCGGCACGCTCGGGTCGAGCGCCTGCGCGAGCACGCGGAAATTGAACTCGAGCTGGGCCAGCTCCTGGTTGAGGTAGAGCGACGGATCCTTGAGATCGGGCAGCGTGGCTTCGTTCATGAAATTCATATTGGCACGTCGATGTGACGGATTGTTGAGGCCTCGGTCGCGCCTCATCGCAAAGCCTCGCGCTGCGCTGCGAGTTCGTCGTCTCCGAGCGCGACGAATCCGGCGCTCGGCAGCAGGCGTTGACCTTGCGCCGACAGCGCGTATTCGAGGAACGCCGCGGGCAACGCCGACAGTTCGCGATCGGGTTTCCGGTTCACGTACAGATACAACGCACGCGTCAGCGGATAGCGGCCGGACGCGATCTCGCGCGCATCCGGCGCGACGGCTTCGCCCGCGTCGTCGCGCGCGATCGCCAGCGGCTTGACGAGTGCGTTGACGTAGCCCGCACCTGCGTAGCCGATTGCGTTGCGCTGGGTCGCCACTGCTGCGATGACGGCGCCGTTGCCCGGCCACGCGATGACGCCGGGTCGATACGCGCCGCCGCAGAGCGCGGTTTCGCGGAACAGTTCGTAGGTGCCGGAGCTTGCGTCGCGACCGTTGACGAGCAGGCCGCGTGCGATCGCGCCGTCGCCGGGCGCGTTCGCACAGCGGTGATCCCGCGACCAGATCGCGTCCACCTGCGCGAGCGTGATGCGCGTCATCGGATTGTCGGGATTGACGAAGATCGCGATCGCGTCGTGCGCGACCGTGATGCGCAGCGGCGCGTAGCCGTAGCGGGCACGGAACGCGGCGACTTCGGCGTCGTTCATCGGTCGGCTCATCGAGCCGATGTCGGCCGCGCCCTCGAGCAGCGCCGCGGGCGCGCTCGCCGAGCCCGCGGCCTGCACTTGCACATGCGCGCCGGGATGCCGCGCCTGGAATTCCGCGGCCCACAGCGTGACCAGCAAGCTCATCGTGTCCGAGCCGACGCTGGTCAGCGTGCCGCGCAATGCATCGTCGGCACGCGCGTTCGGCGCCATCGCGCAGAACATCGCGAGCCATGCCGCGAGAACGCGCGCCGTCATGGCGAATCGGCTTCTTCGAGCGGCGGCAACAAACGCTGCGCGCCGAACACGCAGGCGAACGTGCTGCCGACGCCGGCTTCGCTGCGGATGTCGAGTCGTGCCTGATGCAATTGCAGGACATGCTTGACGATCGACAATCCGAGGCCGGTGCCACCGGTTTCGCGCGAACGGCTCGTGGAGACGCGGTAGAAGCGCTCGGTGAGCCGCGGCAGATGCTGCGCGGGAATGCCCTGGCCGGTGTCGGTGACGGAGAGACGGCCTTCGCCTGCGCCGCAGATCCAGCGCACTTCGATGCGGCCTCCGGCGGGCGTGTAGCGCACCGCGTTGCTGACGAGATTGGAAAATGCGCTGTGCAATTCCTTCGACGAACCTTGCAGGTCGCAGAGGTCGGCGTGCGCGGTGATCTCGTGGCGGCCTTGGCTCAAGGCGACGGCTTCGCGGCGCAGCGCTTCGACGAGTGCGCGCATGCCGATGCGTTCCTGCGGCAATTCGCCGCGCGCTTCCAGGCGCGACAACGTGAGCAGGTCCTCCACGATCTGCGTCATGCGCCGCGATTGGTTGCGCAGTTCGTGCAGGATCGGTTCGAACTCGGGCATCTGCTCGGGTTCGATCATGTCGAGGTAGCCGTGTACGACGGTCAGCGGCGTGCGCAGTTCGTGCGAAACGTTGGCGACGAAATCGCGACGTACTTGTTCGAGGCGCATGAGCTGGCTGATGTCGCGTGCAACGAGCAACGCGCGATCGTCGGCGTAGCGGATCAGGCGCAGGCTCAGGCGCCGCGATTCGTCGGCGGGCGAGGGCAGGTCGGCGAGCGGTTCGGACGCGTCGGCGAGCCATTCGGCGACGCGTGGCGAGCGCAGCAGGTTGGTCAGATGCGCGCCGATGTCGTGCGGATACTTGAGGCCGAGCAAATCGTTCGCGGCGGCGTTGAACCAGTCGATGCGGCCGTCTTCGTCGAGCGCGACGACGGCGTCGGGCAGCGCCGCGGCGGCATCGCGGAACGCGCGCAGCGCGCTGGCGAGCCGGCGCTTTTCGTCGATGCGACGGCGTTGTCCGTCGCGTCGCGCATTCTGCAGCGCGTCCCAGATGCCGTTGCCGGATGCGGAGGGCCAGCGGCGTTCGCCGACGAGACGCGACAACTTCGCCAGACGCCACAATTCGATCGCGAACAACGCGGCGAACGCGACGAGTAGCGCGAGCGCGACTGCGTGCAGCGCGACACCCGCGACGAGCGCGACGACGAGCATCGCAACGATGCGCCAGATGCTCGATCGCCACGCAACGCCGAGCCGGCGTTTCACGGGCATGTCCGTGCCGGTTGCAAGGTCTTTCGCGAAGGCAGCGGCATGGAACGCACGCAGCCTTACAGGCTTGTCGAGAAGCGGTAGCCCGCGCCGCGCACGGTCTGCACGAGCGCGTCCTTGGCGAACGGTTCGAGCGTCTTGCGCAGGCGGCGGATGTGCACGTCGACCGTGCGTTCCTCGACGTAGACGCCGCCGCCCCAGACGTGGTCGAGCAACTGGCTGCGCGTGTAGACGCGCTCGGCATGCGTCATGAAGAAATGCAGCAGGCGGTATTCGGTCGGCCCGATCTGCACGGGCTGTTCGCCGCAGAACACGCGATGCGCGGCGCTGTCGATGCGCAGGCCGCCGAGTTCGATCACGCCTTCCGCGTCCTCGCCGTGCGTGCGGCGCATGACGGCGCGGATGCGCGCGAGCAGTTCGCGCGTCGAGAACGGCTTGACGACGTAATCATCGACGCCGGCGTCGAGGCCGTTGACGCGGTCGGTTTCCTCGCCGCGCGCGGTGAGCATGATGATCGGCACTTCGCGCGTGAGTTCGTCTTTGCGCAGGCGTCGCGCGAGGTCGATGCCGCTCATGCCGGGCAGCATCCAGTCGAGCAGGATGAGGTCGGGCACGCGCTCGCCGATCGCGGTTTGCGCGGTTCGCGCGTTAGGCGCTTGCATGGGTTCCATGCCGGCTTTGCGCAGGGCGAAGGCGACCATGTCGCGGATCGCGGTTTCGTCTTCGACGATGAGAATGTGTTTTTGCACGGAATCACCGCTCGCGCCGGGCGCTGTTCATGACGCCCATATTGCAACGCTGCATTGTTACGCCGGGATGACGGTGGCGTCGAGAGCGCGCGGCGCAGGCTGCCGAAGATGGGCGGAATATCGAGAGAGATCAGTCCAATCGATTGAAATGGCTGGAATATCAGGACGGGCGTGGACGCCGGTGTTTTCGTGACAGTCAAGCGACGGCGGCTCAATGCCAAGCCAGTTTGTCGTCCTTCGAGTCCTGGTCGGTGGGTACGTCGCGCTTGCGCAGTGCGAGCACTTCCGGGGTGAGTCGGGCGATGCGCGCCTCGACGCGGCTGCGTTCGTAGTAGGTGAGATCGCTTTGCTTCGCGAGCGCCTTGAGTTGGCCGAGCGCGTCCTCGGCATGGCCGGTCAGCCACGCGGCCTCCGCGAATGCTTCCGCGGCGCGCACCTTGTCGCCGGCGAGCTGGTTGGCGCGGGCGAACGCGCGTTGCAGGTCGGCGTCGTCGGCGTTGCGCGTGATGAGCGGACGCAACAGATCGAGCGCGTTGCGTGCGCTGGTGTTGTCGGCGCGGCCCAGCAGGGCGTCGACGTAAGCCAGCGTGATCGCGCGATTGCCGGGGAAATCGCTGTGCAGGCGCTGATAGATCGCGAAGCTCTCGGCACCCGCGCCGGACTGGTTGAGCGCGTCGGCCAGCGCGAGCTGCAACGTCGACGAACCCGGCTGCGCGGCGACGAGTTTGCGCAGCGTGTCCACGGCCTGTTTCGCCTGCTGCGTATAGGTCAGCGACAGCGCGTAGCCGTAACGGTTGGGCACGGTGTCGAAGGTCGGATCGTCGTGCAGGTTGCGCGCGTAGTAGTCGCGGATCTTGCTCGTCACCGGCGCGGACAACACGCGGTTGCGCTCGCGCATGAGCAGGAAATATTGCTGTCCGACCGGATCGCGCGGCGCGCATGCGGTGACCGTGACCTGCGGCAATGCCTTGCCTTGGCCTTTCGCCGCGACGTCGACGGTCGTGTTGGCGTCGACGGCGTCCGCATCCGCCGACAGCGTGGCAGCCGGCGGTGCGTTCGAGAGCGTCAGGTTCAGCGGGCCGCTCGGCGTTGGCGACGACGCGCCGCGTACGCGGTTTTCCTTGGGGCAGCCGAGTTGTTCGGCGCGCGCCTTCGCCTCGGCGATGCGCTTGGTGTCCACGGGATGGTCGAGCAGAAATTCGGGCACGTCGACGCCGTTGACGCGCATCACCCTTTGCAATTCCTGGAACGCGCCGGCCATCGCGTTCGGATCGAAGCCGGCACGCGCGAGCGTCTGGATGCCGACGCGGTCGGCTTCCGCCTCGTCGCCGCGCGTGAAATTGATCTGCCGCTGGATCATCAGCGATTGCCCGGCGACGAGCGCGGCCGGCGCGGCGTCGTCGGTACGGCCGGCGGCCGCGATCATGACGCCGAGCATGGCGAGCATGATCGGGATCGACATCTTCTTCTGGTCTTCGAACGCGCGCAGGATGTGCTGCTGCTGCACGTGCGAGATTTCGTGCGCCATGACGCCGGCGAGTTCGTCCTCGCTGCTCATCGCGTTGATGAGGCCGGCGTTGACGGCGACGTAGCCGCCGGGCGCGGCGAACGCGTTGATGGCCGGGTCGCGCACGATGAAGAACGTGAAGCCCGAATCGGGCCGTTCGCTCGACGAAACGAGGCGATAGCCGAGCGAGTTGACGTAGTCCGACAGCAGCGGATCGTCGAGCACCATTTCGTAGGCGCGCATCTCCTGCAGCATGCCCGCGCCGTAGTCGCGCAATTCCTGCGGCGTCGCCAGCGACGCGGCGGAACTGCCGATGTCGGGCAGCTTGACGCCGCTGGATTCGTTCGCGCCTGCAAGCGTGGCGATGCAGGCGGTGACGACGGCGATGGCGAGTTGGCGCAGGCGCATGAAAGATCGGCGGGAGGAGGCGACGGGAGTCGTTTGACCACAGTAGCGCGCGTGCGTTCCAGCCGCTACCGCAGGCGGGCGCAACGGCGACGAGGCTCAGTGGCGATTCATCGGCGCTTGAAACTCGCGTCGCGACGCCGCACCCTGCGCGGCATCGGAAATCCCGCCTGCCATGAAAAACATCATCGTCTACAGCACGGCCATTTGCCCGTATTGCGTTGCCGCCAAACAGTTCCTCGGCCGCAAGGGCTTGGCGTTCGAAGAAATCCGCGTCGATCTCGACCCGGCGAAACGCGAGGAAATGATCGCTCGCGCGTCGGGCCGGCGCACGGTGCCGCAGATCTTCATCGGCGACGCGCACGTCGGCGGTTACGACGACCTCGTCGCCGCCGATCGCGCCGGACGCCTCGACGCATTGACCGGAGATTCGACTTGAGCGACCGCATCCGCGATTTCACCGCGTTCCGTCAGCGCATGAACGAACGCATCCTCGGCCACGACAACCAGGTCGTGAAACGCTTCTTCGCGCTCGACACGCAGACCTACAAACCCGGTGCGCTCGACGTGAAGACCAAGGAAATGCTCGGCCTCGTCGCCTCGCTCGTCCTGCGCTGCGACGACTGCGTGAGCTACCACGTCGCGCAATGCCTCGAAGCGGGCATGGACGAAGACGAGTTCTTCGAGGTGTTCAGCGTCGGCCTCGTCGTCGGCGGCTCGATCGTGATCCCGCACCTGCGCCGCGCGGTCGATTTCCTCGACCAGATGAGTGCGGAGCGCGGCAAGGACGCCGGTTAGGCGGGCGTTACTGCTTCTGCGGCACGCGCAGCAGTTGCACCGATGTGCCGTCGCTGGCGTGTCCGGCGAGCCGGTCGAGGCCGATGCGGTCGAAGTCGGCGAGCAGGCTGCCGCCGACGCTCAGGCTGCACAGCGTCGCGGTTTGCGTGTTCGCGTCGACGCGGCAGCCGAGGCTCGCGTCAGCGTCGGCGTCGCCCAGCGACACGCCGTTCGCGGCTGGCGTGGGTTGCTCGGCGAAGTTGAACTGGCGCGGCGCGGCTTCCGCGTCGGAAACGAGCACCCAGCGTCCGGCGATGCGGCTCGCCGCGCTGGCGTTGCGCGCGAACGAAGTGCGCGAGAGTCGGATTTCGCGGACGCTGGTGTCGCGGTTGCCGTCGTTGTCGACGAGCCACGCGCGTGCTTCCGACGAAGACAGGAATTCGAACTCGATGCGCGGCCCCGCCTGCGCGATCGGGCGTTTGCCATTGGTCGCGAACAGGCCGTCGCCGTGTTGCAGTTCGACCAGCGAGGCGGAGGCGACGCGGCCGTTCTGCCGCGTGCCGGCGAAATACCAGACGGGCACGCCGGTATCTTCGAAGCCGAACACGTTGATCGCGAGCTGGAGTCCTTGCGATTCGATGCCGACGCCGCTGCCCGCCGCCACCGGCGCGCCCGCGGCGTCGTTCGGTAGCGGCCACCAGAAGCCGCTTTCCGGTATCGGCGAGTTCTTCAGCGTGGTGGTTTCGAGGGCGTGGAAGGCGAGCAAGTTGCCGTCCTCGTCGTGCACGCTGACGTGATAGACCGGTCCGCGCGGCAGCGGCGTGCCAGTGATCGAAGCTGCGTCGGCAGTGAGCGAGAACTGCGTCGGACGCTTTTCCAGACAGCCGGTCGTCGGCCAATGCAGGCTCAGGTTGACGTCGGCGCCGATCACCGAGGCAGCGGAAACGGACGGCATGCAACGCGCCGGCGCGCTGCCGGTAAGTTCGAAGACGATCGAATCCTGCGTCGCCTTCGACGCCGAGGCGAGGCTGCCGATGCGCACGCGCACGACCGCACTTGCCGGGGCGCCCGCGGCGTCTGCCTGCGGCGCCCACACGCCCGCGCCAGCCAGCGCGCAGGCGATGCCGAGAACGCGCGCCATCAGGCGGTTTCTTGTAAGGGTTCGAAGCATTCGCGGATAATGCGCGACTGCGCCACACCGGACAAGGCCCGAGCGGCCTTCCAACGAACCCTGACGCCCCGCTGTCGAGCCGCGCTGAGCGGCCCAGCCGCCGCATTCCGGCGGTGCCGCGGGGCGCCGCCCAGATCATGGAGTGCATTGAATGAAGACGACGATCGCGGTCATCCGCGGCGATGGCATCGGCCCGGAAATCATGGATGCGACGCTGCGCGTGCTCGGCGCGCTCGACGTCGGCCTCGACTACGACTTCGTCGACGCCGGCCTGTCCGCCTACGAGAAAACCGGCGAACTGCTGCCGCAAGTCACGCTCGATGCGATCGCCAAGCATCGCGTCGCGCTGAAGAGCCCGCTGACCACGCCGGTCGGCGAGGGTTTCAGCTCGATCAACGTCGAACTGCGCCGCCGCTTCGACCTCTACGCCAACGTGCGTCCGGCGATCTCGTTCCCGAACACGCGTTCGCGCTTCGCCGAGAACGTCGACCTGATCACCGTGCGCGAAAACACCGAAGGCGCCTACGCCGGCGAAGGCCAGCAGGTGTCCGAGGACGGCGCCACCGCGACGCTGGTGCAGAAGATCACGCGCAAGGGCTCCGAGCGCATCGTGCGCTACGCGTTCGACCTCGCCGTGCGCACAGGCCGCAAGAAGGTCACGATCGTGCACAAGGCGAACATCCTGAAATCCACCTCGGGCCTGTTCCTCAAGGTCGCGCGCGAAGTCGCCGCGCAATACCCGCAGATCCAGTGCAACGAGATGATCGTCGACAACACCTGCATGCAGCTCGTCATGCGGCCGGAGCAATTCGACGTGATCTGCACGACGAACCTGTTCGGCGACATCATTTCCGATCTTTGCGCCGGCCTCGTCGGCGGCCTCGGCCTGGCGCCGGGCGCGAACATCGGCGCCGACGCCGCGATCTTCGAGGCCGTGCACGGTTCGGCGCCCGACATCGCCGGCAAGGGCATCGCCAATCCCTGCGCGTTGCTGCTCGGCGCCGCGCAGATGCTCGATCACCTCGACCAGCCGGAGAATGCGACGCGCCTGCGCGACGCGATCCGCGCCACGCTTGCGGCGGGCGACCGCCTTACGCCGGATCTCGGTGGCAGCGGCACGACGCAAACGTTTGCCGACGCGATTGCCTCGCGACTGGGCTGATGGCGAACGTCGAAGCCCGCGATCGTCCCGCGGGCTTCAAGGCAGGCGCGCGCTTGCAAAAGCCGCGCTTGCAAGAGCAATTCCGCGAATGATCGAGCCTCAGCGCAATGCCGCCGCCGCGACTTGCGTATCGAGCACATTGAGCGCTCCGCGTCCGGGCCGGTAACCCGCGACGATCGCGGCGCGCACGAAAGCGATGCCTGTCGCGACCGCGGCGTCGAGCGGTTCGCCGCACGCCAGGCCGGCCGCGATCGCCGCCGACAAGGTACAGCCGGTGCCGTGATGATGGCCTCGGGCGCGCGCATGCGTGAACCAGTACTCGTCGTTTTCCGTGAGCAACAAGTCCTCGACCTCGCGTCCGCCCCCGTGGCCGCCCTTGAGCAGCACCGCGCGCGCGCCGTCCTCGAGCAACAGGCGCGCGGCGCGCAGACGCGCGGCGTCGTTGCGGATGCGCAGTCCGGTCAGGCGTTCGGCTTCGGGCAGGTTCGGCGTGACGAGGTCGGCGTGCGGCAGCAGGTGCCGGCGCAGCGAATCGGCGAGGTCGTCGCTGGCCAGCCGCGCGCCGGTCGTCGCGACGAGCACGGGATCGATGACGAGCGAAACGTGCTTGCGCGCGGTCAGCGTTTGCGCGACGACGCGCACGATCGCGGGCGTGGCGAGCATGCCGAGTTTGATCGCGCCAATCGGGAAATCGTCGAGCACGGCTTCGATCTGCGCGCGCACGATCGCGCTGGGTACGACGTGCACGGCCGCGACGCCGCGCGTGTTCTGCGCGGTCAGCGCGGTGATTGCGCTGGTGCCGTGCACGCCGAACGCGGCGAACGTACGCAGGTCGGCCTGGATGCCGGCGCCGCCGCCGGAGTCCGACCCGGCGATCGTGAGCGCGGCGGGTCTGCGGGTTCTTGTCATCGAAGTGTTGCCTTTGCGAGACGCGGCCAGGAGCGGGTCATGAACTTTGAAGTACAGGATTCGCAAGGATTTTGTCGCAGGATTGCGAACCTGCTGCTTGACTTGTGTTGCGTTTTCGCCAACGATACGTCGTCATTACAACACATGCCTTTCACAGGCCGCAGCAGGGCGATGCGGACGAATCGAACGAGCTTGGGGAGATGGATGGGAGCGCTCGGCACAGGGCTGGCGCTCCCGTTTTTTTCGTTGCCAGCGCAGGCGACGCCGTCGGCGAGCGCCGATGCGTTGCGCGCGGCCGCCGACACGTCGGTGATGGCGCGTTGGCACGACTATGCGCGTTCGAGCATCACGCCGCAGTTTTCGTGGGCGGTGGAAGCGCAGCCGTTTGCCCCGCCGAATGTCCTCGACAACTATTTTGCCGAGACTTCGCGACCCTCGCTGTTCGGTGCCGCGAATGGCGCCGCACCGCGCATTTCCGTATCCATCGCGACCGGCCTCGTCTCCGACACGCCCAGCGTGTTGCCGACGCAAGCGACGCAGTTCGGCAATTTCACGGGCGGTGGCCTGCAGCGCACAGTCGTCGCGCCGAGTCTGGTCACGCACTGGGGCGATAGCGGCGACGTGCGCCTGACCGGCATCTTCGCCTACCAGCGTTTCGCGAGCATGGACATCGGCACGCTGCCCGGCAACGGCTGGGGCATGCTGCCCGCGCAGTTGAGCTCGTCCTACGGCGCCGGCGCGCGCATCGATTTCGACAACGTCGTCGGCGAGCGCCTGCGCTGGAACGTCGGCCTGCAATCGCGCGTCGGCATGAGCCCGATGGCGAGTTACCGCGGCGTTTTCGCCGACCAGGGTGATTTCGACATCCCGGCCAGCGCGACGCTGTCGATGAATTACCTGCTCACGCCGGATTTCTCGCTCGATGCCGGCGTGCAGCACGTGCAATACAGCGCGATCAAACCGTTCACGAGCCCGGACTTGCCGCGTCGTTTCCTCGCGCTGCTCGGCGACAGCTCCAGCCCGGTGTTCGCGTGGCGCGACCTCGATGTCTACAGCGTCGGCTGGACGTGGCGTCAGGAACTCATCGGCAACCTGCAGATGCGCTACACGACGCGCCAGCAGCCGGTACCGACTTCGCGCCTGCTCGAAAGCGCGCTCGCGCCGGTCACCGCCGAGCGCATGCTGTCGATGGGTTGGTGGCGTTCGTTCGGCCCTTGGAACCAGTTGAGCTTCCAGGCCAGCTACGCCGACTCGCCGTACTACCTTCTTATGCCGAGCTACATCTCGCACAACGATGCGACAGCAGGCCGTTTCGAATTTCAGGCGTGGTGGTCGACGCGGTTCTGAAGCACGCGATACGTGATTCGAAAAAGCCCCGCCTTGTGCGGGGCTTTTCTTTTTGGCCGCCTTCCGTAGTCGCAATCTTCGGAGCTATCGCTGGCGCGACGCCAAAATCGCTGTTGACGTTTTTACCGGCGTCGATTTGCGCTACAACACTTCCGACGCGTAATCCGCGAGCCGCGAGCGCTCGCCGCGGCGCAGCGTCACATGCGCGCTGTGTTCCCAGTCCTTGAAGCGGTCGACCGCGTAAGTCAGGCCCGACGTCGTTTCGGTGAGGTAGGGCGTGTCGATCTGTTCGACGTTGCCGAGGCAGACGATCTTGCTGCCAGGGCCGGCGCGCGTGATCAATGTCTTCATCTGTTTGGGCGTCATGTTCTGCGCTTCATCGATGATGACGTAGCGGGACAGGAAGGTACGGCCGCGCATGAAGTTCATCGAACGGATCTTGATGCGCGAAGCGAGCAGGTCGTTCGTCGCCGCGCGGCCCCACGCGCCGCCTTCCTGCGGATTGGTCAGCACTTCGAGGTTGTCGGTGAGCGCGCCCATCCACGGCGTCATCTTTTCTTCTTCCGTGCCGGGCAGGAAGCCGATGTCCTCGCCGACCGACACCGTCGCGCGCGTCATGATGATTTCGCGGTAACGCTGCTGATCCATCGTCTGCGCGAGTCCCGCCGCGAGCGCGAGCAGCGTCTTGCCCGTGCCGGCGGTGCCAAGCAGGGTCACGAAGTCGATTTCCGGATCCATGAGTGCGTTGAGCGCGAAGTTCTGTTCGCGGTTGCGCGCCTGGATGCCCCACACCGTGTGCGAGCCATGGCGGTAGTCGTCGACGATGCGCAACAGCGCCTTCTTGTCGCGGATCTGCAGCACGCGCAGCTCGACTTCGTCTTCGCCGGCGAGGTAGAGGTTTTCGTTCGGATACCAGTCTTCTTCCTTGCGCCGACGCACTTCGTAGAACGTGTGGCCGCGCTCCGTCCATGAGCGCAGCTCGGGATGACGATCCCAGAAATTATTCGGCAGCTGGCGCACGCCGTTGTAGAGCAGGCTGAAATCGTCGAGCGCGCGATCGTTTTCGTAGTCTTCGGCGGCGATGCCGTAGATCTTCGCCTTGATGCGCAGGTTGATGTCCTTGGACACCAGCACGACGGCCTCGCGCGGGCGCGCCTCGCGCAGCGCGACGACGGCGGCGAGGATGAGGTTGTCCGGCATCGTGCGCGTGACGCGCTTGTCCGCGGTTACGTGCGCCGTGGTCTGGAAGTAAAGCCGTCCGGGTTTGCCTTTGCGGTCGAGCTGCAAGCCCTGCGGCATGCGCAACT
This sequence comes from Pseudomonadota bacterium, assembly GCA_029779475.1. Taxonomy (GTDB): domain Bacteria; phylum Pseudomonadota; class Gammaproteobacteria; order Xanthomonadales; family Rhodanobacteraceae; genus Dokdonella_A. The sequence continues at coordinate 9,547 of JAKPAN010000305.1, read as the reverse complement.
CGATGCCTTCCTCGATCGGCCGGCCGTTCGCGGCGACCATGAGTTCGTTGAGGAAGCGGCTCACCTGACGCGCGTTGCGCGAGGTTTCCGACGTGCCTTTCTTGGCGGCATCGAGTTCCTCGAGCACCGTCATCGGGATGAAGACGTCGTGTTCCTCGAAGCGGAACAGCGCGGTCGGATCGTGCATGAGCACGTTGGTGTCGAGCACGTAGATGCGCTTGCCTCGGGTCATGCGGGGCCTTTTCGCGGTCATGGGCAGTCTTGTTTGCCGCGGGTTCGCGGCGCCGGTGGATGATGACGCGTCTTGATGACGGTCACGGTTGCGCGAGCCGCTCCAGCACGGCGTCGGCGTGGCCCGGAACCTTGACGTTGCGCCATTGCGCGACGAGCGTGCCGTCCGGGCCGATGAGGAACGTGCTGCGGATCACGCCGATGAACTTGCGTCCGTACAGCGTCTTTTCGCCGAGCACGCCGAACGCTTCGCACCATTTTTCGTCGACGTCGGCGACGAGCGGAAACGGCAATTCGTACTTGGCGCGGAACTTCGCGTGGGAGGCGACCGAATCGCGCGAGACGCCGACGATCGCGCAATGCTTCTTGCGGAATGCCGCGTACGCATCGCGGAACGCGACGGCCTCGTTCGTGCAACCGGGCGTGTTGTCCTTCGGATAGAAATAGACGACGAGCGGGTTGCCGCGGAAATCGGCGAGCGCGAGTTTCGCGCCTTCGTCGGTGACGCCTTGCAGCTTCGGAACCTTCTTGCCGATCTCGGGCATGGTCAGAACTTCATCGGATCCATGATCGCGTCGAGGTTGAGTCCGTCGCAGAACTCCAGGAAATCGTCGCGCAGCGCGGCGATGTGCATCGTGTTCGGAATGCCGATCGTGATCTGCGCCGAGAACATGTCGGCGCCGGTCTGCATCGCGCGGTAGCGCGTCGAGTGCAGTTGTTCGATCGTGATCGACTGGTGCTCGAAGAAGTCGGCGAGTTGGAACAGCACGCCGGGCTTGTCCGCAGCGATGACTTCGACGACATACGGCAGCAGCGTCGATTGCGGCTGGCGCGCGCTGGTGCGGAAATGGGTCAGGCGCAGTTCGCCATCGCGGTCGAGACGGCTGAGCGCGTTTTCGAGCTTGGCGATCGCGTCCCACGCGCCTTGCGCGAGCGCGAGCACGGAAAGCTCGTTGCCGAGCGTCGCCACGCGCGCTTCGGCGAGGTTGCAGCCGCAGTCGGAGATGCGCTTGCTGAGCGCGACCAGCGGCGAATTTCCCGGCGCGCCGAATGCGCTGATGAGCAGATGGTTGTCGCTGGATGCAGGGCGCGTGGCGCTCCCGACTGCTTCGCTCTGCTTGCCTGCCTGCTTCACGTGGCCGTTGCCTGCGTCGAGGTGCGATGAGGATTGCCGGGCCAGAATACTGGCGCGTGTCGGGGGTCGCAAGGGAAGCCGTCACGGCTCCGTGAATGCCCGCGTGCCGCCTTCTTTTTGCATGGACTTGCCTCTGCGCACGCCCGTACCATGAGGGGTCTCGCTCCATCGGATTCGCCGTCATGTCACTGTCCGGCAGCATTTGCGCGATCGCCACGCCGTTTCGTTCGCGCGACGACGCGATCGATTTCGCGGCGTTCGAGCGCCTCGTCGATCATCAGGTCGACAACGGCACGCGCGCACTCGTCGTCGCCGGATCGACGGGCGAAGCCGCCGCGCTCGACGAAGCCGAATTCGAAACGCTGCTGCAAACGGCGGTGCGCCGCGTCGCCGGTCGCGTGCCGACGTTGGCCGGCACGGGCCAGTCGGGCACGCGCCGCACGATCGCGCAGACGCGCCGCGCGCGCGACGCCGGCATCGAGTTCGCGCTCGTCGTCGCGCCGCCGTACGTGCGGCCGACGCAGGAAGGCATGGTTCGCCATTTTTGCGAAGTCGCCGATCACGGCGGCTTGCCAGTCGTGCTCTACAACGTGCCGACGCGTACGGCCTGCGACCTGTTGCCGGAAACGGTCGCGCGCCTGGCTACGCACGGCAACATCGTCGGCATCAAGGAAGCCGTCGCCGACGAAGCGCGCATGCGCGCCTTGCTGCCGCTGCGCAGCGCTAGTTTTGCGATCCTGTCGGGTGACGACGGCACGGCATCACGCGCGATCGCCGCGGGCGCCGACGGCGTCATTTCCGTCGCCGCCAACGTCGACCCCGCACGCATGGCGCGCCTGTACGAGGCCAGCGCGCGCGATGCGCAAGCCGCCGCCGCACTCGATCGCGAACTGCAACCGCTGTTCGCGCTGCTCGGCTGCGAACCGAACCCGATTCCGCTCAAGTGGTGCCTGTCTCGCCTCGGTTTCGGCGAGGCGCACCTGCGCCTGCCGCTGCTCAAGCTGACTGAAACCCATCACGCAGACGCGGAAACCGTCCTCGCGGCGCTCGGACTGTTCGAGCGCGCCGCCGCGGTCGGTTAGACTAGCCCGATACCTCAAGACGGGATGTTCCTGTGAAACGCGATTTCCTCGCATTGCCGGCCGCGCTGGCCGCCGTTGTCCTGCTGGGCGGCTGCAATTTCTTCCATCGCCAGGCCGATCGCCACGCGAACGACTACAAGACGGCGCAGGAGTCGCGCCCGCTGGAAGTCCCGCCAGACCTCGATTCGCCCAACGGCAGTTCCGCGCTGACGATTCCGGCCGTAGGCTCGCCGGCAGCGGCGTCTTCGGCTTCGAGCGCGACCACCGCGCCGCCGGCTGGTGGCGTTGCCGTTGCGCCCGCTACCGCAGTTGCTGGCAGCGGCGCTACGCTCAGCGGCGACGGTCTCGCGGTGTCCGATTCTCCGTCGAGCACGTGGACGCGCGTCGGCCTCGCGCTCGAACGCTCCGGCGCGGCAACGATCGCCAGCCGTGACGAATCGGCCAGCACCTACACCGTCGAAACGACCGGCCAGACGACGACGCGTCCGGGCTGGTTCAAGCGCACGATCACGCTCGGCCGCGCCGGCAACAAGGTAACCGCCAAGGTGCAGCTCACCGTGCGCGTTTCCGCCAATGGGCAGGGCAGCCGCGTCAGCGTCGAAGGCGCCAACGACGAAGCCTCGCGCGACGCCGCGCGCGCGCTGCTGCAGACGCTGCGCGAACGTTTGTCGTAAGCGATTCGGGTTGCGGGCCGCGTTTGCGGCTCGCGGCTTTTGAATGCGGAATGCGCGGGATCGGCTTCAGCTTGATCCTGCGCGTTTAGATCAGTCGTACGTCAACGACGTCCGATGGAGTCGCCGTCCGCGCTCAGCGTTCGAGCAGCGGGAGTTTCCCGGGCTTGCCGTCCCATTCCTTCGCATCCGCGGGCGCGTCGATGCGCTCGGTCAGCACCGGCCACGCCTTCGACAACTCCGCGTTGAGCGCGATGAAGCTTTCCTGGCCCGCAGGCACGTCGTCTTCCGGGAAGATCGCGTTGGCCGGGCATTCCGGCTCGCACAGCGTGCAGTCGATGCACTCTTCGGGATCGATGACGAGGAAGTTCGGCCCGGCGTGGAAGCAGTCGACCGGACACACTTCCACGCAGTCGGTGTATTTGCACTTGATGCAGTTTTCGGTGACGACGAAGGGCATGGCGGACGGTCGCTGGCGAAGACGCTGGCGGCGAATCGATGATCGCGCCGCGCGACATTTGGCGCTCCCTACGAGGTTCGAACTCGTGTTCCCGCCTTGAGAGGGCGGTGTCCTGGGCCGCTAGACGAAGGGAGCGTTTGGGGAATTGCCGAGCCGCGTAGTATAACGAATATCTAATGAGCGGCAATGTCTGGAGCGGAAGCGGCGGATGACTTCGAAAAACGATGATGAATCCACGCCAGTGCACGGCGTATTCCGCGTCATTCCACGCTCGGAACATTCCCTGTCGCGCAAGAGCATTTCCGCTGGCGCTCTGCGCGTGCTTTATCGACTGCACGAAGCGGGTTTCCGCGCCTGCCTCGTCGGCGGCGCCGTGCGCGACCTGCTGCTCGGCGGCCATCCCAAGGATTTCGACGTCGCCACCAACGCCACGCCCGAAGAGGTGCGTGCGCTGTTCCGCAACTGCCGGCTGATCGGCCGCCGCTTCCGCCTCGCGCATGTCGTGTTCGGCCGCGAGATCGTCGAAGTCGCCACGTTCCGTGGCAGCAGCGACGACGGCAGCGGCGATCGTCATCTCGTCGACGGCCGCCTCGTGCGCGACAACGTCTACGGCACGATCGAGGAAGACGCGGTGCGCCGCGACTTCACCGTCAACGCGCTTTACTACGACATCGCCGATTTCAGCGTGCTCGACGCGGTCGGCGGCATGGACGACCTCCAGCACCGCGTGCTGCGTCTGATCGGCGAGCCGGAACAGCGTTATCGCGAGGATCCCGTGCGCATGCTGCGCGCGGTGCGACTCGCGGCCAAGCTCGAATTCTCGATCGAAGCGGCGACGGCGGAGCCGTTCGCGCGGCTCGGCTCGCTGCTCGGCGAAGCGCCGCCCGCGCGCCTGTTCGACGAATCGCTGAAGATGTTCCTCGCCGGCCACGGCCTCGCGAGTTTCCGCGCGCTCGAACGCTACGGCCTGCTCGAGCAGGTGTTCCCGGCGACGGCGCGTGCGCTGCGTTCGCCGAATGCGGCCTCGTTCCGCACGCTGGTCGAGCAGACGCTCGCCAACACCGACGCGCGCGTGCGCGCCGACAAGCCCGTCACGCCGGCGTTCCTGTTCGCGGCATTGCTGTGGGAGCCGGTGCGCGCGCTCGCGCAAACCGGTATGGACAAGGGCGAAGACGCGGGCGCGGCATGGTCGCACGCGGTCGCGCGCGTGATCGGCGAGCAGGCACAACGCGTCGCGGTGCCGCGCCGTTTCACGATTGCGGTCGAGGAAATCTGGGCGATGCAGCCGCGATTCCACCAGCGCACGAAGAAACGCGCATTCCGCCTGCTCGAACATCCGCGCTTCCGCGCCGCCTACGATTTCCTCGTGTTGCGGGCGGGTGAATCGGACGAACTCGCCGAACTCGCGCAGTGGTGGACGCAGGCGCAGTCGCTCAACCATGAGGAACTGGCGCAACAACTGGCCGGACTGCCGACACCTCCCGCGGCTGAACCCGGCGCGACGGCACCGGCCAAGCGCAAGCGTCCGCGCCGTCGTCGCAAGCGCAAATCCACCAGCGCAGCGCCCGCCACTGAAAGCAGTGACTGAAACCGGAACCGCGCGCGCCTGGGTCGGACTCGGCGCGAATCTTGGCGACCCCGCTGCGCAGATCCGCAGCGCGTTGCGTGATCTCGACGCAATCGCGGAGACGCATCTCGTGCGCGCGTCGTCGCTGTATCGCAGCGCGCCGTGGGGCGGCGTCGAGCAGCCGCCGTTCGTCAACGCGGTTGCCGAGTTGGAGACGCGGCTTCCGCCGCGCGCGCTGCTTGACGCGTTGCTCGCCATCGAACAACGCCACGGTCGCGTCCGCGACGGCAGCCGCTGGGGGCCGCGCACGCTCGATCTCGATCTGCTCGTCCACGGCGATCAACGCATCGACGTCGACGGACTCACGTTGCCGCATCCGCATCTGGCCGAGCGCGCGTTCGTGCTCGTGCCGCTCGCCGAAATTGCGCCGGATTTGCACGTGCCCGGTGCCGGTATCGTCGCCGACCTGCTCGCACGCATCGACGCCTCGCCCTGCGAGCGCCTGCCGTCGGCTTGAGGATCGCGATGCGCGCGGGGAATAATGCGCGCCGCTGCATTTTTCGCGGGTTCCTATCATGTACGCCAAGAGCGCCGCTGCGCCGCTGACCTTGCCCGACCTGCATCGCCGCAAGCGCGATGGCGAGAAGATCGTCTGCGTCACCGCGTACGAGGCGAGCATCGCCGCGCGCGTGGACGAGGCCGGCGTCGATCTCGTCCTCGTCGGCGATTCGCTCGGCATGGTCGTGCAGGGCCACGCGAGCACGCTGCCGGTGACGATGGACGCGATGGTCTACCACACGGCTTGCGTCGCACGCGGATTGCGTCGTGCGTTCCTCGTCGCCGACCTGCCGTTCATGGCGTTCCGCGACGTGCCGACTGCATTCGCCAACGCGACACGCCTCGTCGCGGAAGGCGGTGCGGCGATGGTCAAGCTCGAGGGCGCGGATTGGGTCTGCGAGATCATTTCCGCGCTGACTTCGCGCGAGATTCCCGTCTGCGCGCATCTGGGGCTCACGCCGCAGTCGATCAATCGCCTCGGCGGTTATCGCGTGCAAGGCCGCGAGACCGAAGCCGCCGAACGCCTGCGCGCCGATGCGCGCGCGGTGCAGGACGCGGGCGCGCAACTGCTCGTGCTCGAATGCGTGCCGTCCGCGCTCGCGCAGGCGATCACGCGCGAGCTGCACATTCCCGTCATCGGCATCGGCGCGGGCGTGGATTGCGACGGACAGGTGCTCGTCATGCACGACCTGCTTGGCATCACGCCCGGCAAGCGGCCGCGGTTTTCCAAGGATTTCCTCGCCGGCTCGGCTTCCGTCGTCGACGCGATCGCCGCTTACGCACGCGCCGTGCGTGCCGGCGAATTCCCCGGTCCGGAGCACAGCTACTGATGCAGATCGCGAGAACAACCGAAGAATTGCGCCGCCTCGTTGCCGATGCGCGCCGCGCAGGCCATGCGATCGGTTTCGTGCCGACGATGGGCAACCTGCACGATGGCCACTATTCGCTCGTGCGCATCGCGCGCGAACGCGCAGGATTCGTCGTCGCCAGCGTATTCGTCAATCCGACGCAGTTCGGGCCGAACGAGGATTTCGCGCGCTATCCGCGCACGCCCGACGCCGACGCCGGCGGCCTCGCGCAGCATGGCTGCGACGTGTTGTTCCTGCCGTCGGTCGAGACGATCTATCCGTTCGGCGCGCAGGCGAGCGTGAGCATCCACGTGCCGGTCGTCACCGAGACGCTCGAAGGCGCGATCCGGCCCGGCCACTTCGATGGCGTCGCGACCGTCGTCGCCAGGCTGTTCAATCTCGTGCAGCCGGACGTCGCCGTGTTCGGCCAGAAGGACTACCAGCAACTGCTCGTGATCCGGCGCATGGTGCGCGACCTCGCGTTCCCGATCGACATCGTCGCGGCGCCGATCGCGCGCGAGGCGAACGGTCTTGCCATGAGTTCGCGCAACCAGTATCTCGATGCCGCCGCGCGCGAACGCGCCGGCGCGATCCGCGCGACGCTCGAAGCAATGCGCGATGGCGTCGGCGCCGGGTCGCCGTTTGCGGGGATCGAAGCCGCCGCGCGCGCCGCGCTGGAGCAGGCCGGACTCGTGCCCGACTACGCGGTGTTGCGCAAAGCCGACGATCTCGGCGAGCCGGCGCCGGGCCAGCGCGGCGGCCTCGTCGCCCTGATCGCGGCCCGTTCGGGCATGACAAGGCTCATCGACAACAGCTTGTTGTGACGGGTGTAGCTTTTTTCTTTCGACGTGTGGTATTCTCCCCACGTCGTTTGAGTTTTCCGCAACATTGCGGGGATACACGACGGCAGGGCGCATCGCAGGTAATCGTCACTCCAAAACTCAAACCCTCGCTGCGGCAATCGCGCGAGGGTTTTTTTTCGCTGTAATTCAGTGGTTTGCACGGTGGAATGCGGGTTTCTGGGTGATTGGTGCGCCGCCGCGAAACGCTTTGCTATACTGCCGGGTCTGTGATTGTTGCGTAGATGCAACATCTTCCGAGGCGATCCATGCAACTGAACATGCTCAAGGCGAAGATCCATCGCGCCAACGTCACTCAGGCCGAGCTGCACTACGAGGGTTCCTGCGCGATCGACGGCGATCTGCTCGACCTGTCCGGCATCCGCGAGTACGAGCAGATCCACATCTACAACGTCAACAACGGCGAGCGTTTCTCGACCTACGCGATCCGCGGCGAAGAAGGCTCGGGCGTCATCTCGATCAACGGCGCCGCCGCGCATCGCGCGCAGCCGGGCGACATCATCATCATCTGCGCCTATGGCGTGTACGACGCGGCGGAAGCGGCCGCGCACAAGCCGACGCTCGTCTACGTCGACCGCCAGAACAAGGTCACGCACACCAAGCATTCGATCGCCAAGCAGGCGGCGTAGCTGTTGCGATCATCTGCGATCGCCGCGTCGTGAAGCGCGTTGCGCGGCACGCGGTTCCATCTTTGCCGAAGTCCGGAAGCGGCCATCCGCGGCAGCACTTCTCAACCAAGGGCCGGGACTTCTCTGGCGCGATGCTGCGCCAGCGCCCATGCGACATGCTCGCGCACGAGCGCTGATTCGTCGTTTTCGCGAGCGTGCAACGCGGCGATCACGGCCTTCGACGTCGGCGCATTCCCGAGCGCGACCGCGATGTTGCGCAACCAGCCTTCGTAGCCGGTGCGGCGTATCGCCATGCCTTCGGTGCGCGACAGGAATTGCGTTTCGCTCCACGCGAACAGGTCGACGAGCAGCGCGTCGCCGAGGCCATGGCGCGCGGTGAAGTCGGCTTCGCCGGTCGGCCGCGCGAATTTGTTCCACGGACAGACGAGCTGGCAGTCGTCGCAGCCGAAGATGCGGTTGCCGATCAGCGGGCGCAGGTCTTCCGGAATGGCGCCGCGCAGTTCGATCGTGAGGTAGGAAATGCAGCGCCGCGCGTCGAGTTGGTACGGCGCGACGATCGCGCGCGTCGGGCAGACGTCGATGCAGCGCGTGCAGGTGCCGCAATGCGCGCTGGGCGCGGCGTCGGTCGGCAGCGGCAAGTCGGTGAAGATTTCGCCGAGGAAGAACCACGAGCCCGCGTCGCGGTTGAGCAGCAGCGTGTGCTTGCCGATCCAGCCGAGCCCCGCATTGCGCGCGAGCGCTTTTTCGAGCACGGGCGCCGAATCGACGAAGACGCGATGACCGAACGGCCCCGCCGCGTCGGCGATGCGGTCGGCGAGTTTCTGCAAACGCGTGCGCAGCAGCTTGTGGTAATCGCGGCCGAGCGCGTAGCGCGACACGTAGGCGCGTTCGCCGTCTTCGAGCGTGTCCCAGGCGCGATCGAGATCGTGCGGTGCGTAGTCCATGCGCGCCGAAATCACGCGCAAGGTGCCGGGCTGCAATTCGTGCGGACGCGAGCGGCGCGTGCCGTGGCGCTGCATGTAGTCCATTTCGCCGTGATGGCCTGCGCCGAGCCAGTCGAGCAAGTACGCCTCGTCCTCGCCGAGTTCGACGCCGGCGATGCCGATCTGCTGGAAACCGAGTTCCGCGCCCCAGCGGCGCAGGTCGGAAACGAGTGCGGTGTGGTCGGCCATGCGCGCAGGATAGCGTCGGCGACGCCTCGCCCAATATTCCCGGCGGCACCTACAATCCCGCCATGTCCATCGATCGCAACCTCTACACCGCCGAGCAGACGCGCCGCATCGACCGCGCGGCGATCGACGGCTTGGGCATTCCCGGCATCGAACTCATGCGCCGCGCGGCGGCGGCCGCATTTGCGGCGCTGCGCAGGCGCTGGCCGTCGGCGCGACGGCTCGTCGTGCTTGCAGGCGCCGGCAACAACGGCGGCGATGCGTTCCTGCTCGGCGCGCTCGCGTTGCACGAAGGCTTCGCGGTCGATGCGCTCGCGTTGACGGCGACATCCACGGG
>JAKPAN010000076.1 GCA_029779475.1 Pseudomonadota bacterium | reverse complement strand
AGCGTCTGCGTCAGCGTGACTCCAGCGTGCCGGTGCTCGTGCTGACGGCGCGCGACGCGCTCACCGATCGCATCGCCGGGCTCGATGCCGGCGCGGACGACTACCTCGTCAAGCCGTTCGACCTGCCGGAATTCGAAGCCCGCGTGCGCGCGCTGCTGCGACGCCGGCAGACGAGCATCGCGGGTCGCATCCGCATCGGCGATCTCGTCATCGACGCGACGGGGCGGTCGGCGTATTTCGGCGACGTCCGCGTGGAACTCTCGTCGCGCGAGTTCGGCGTGCTCGAGACGCTCGCGCGGCGCGCGGGCCGCGTCGTCAGCAAGGACCAGTTGCTGGAAGCACTGACCGGCTGGGACGAGGACGTCGGCACGAACGCGATCGAGGTCTACGTCCATCGCCTGCGCAAGAAGCTGGAACCGGCCGGCGTGCAGATCCGCACGCTGCGCGGGCTCGGCTACCTGATCGAGAAAGCGGGCGTCGATGGCGCGTGACACGACGCAGGCGGCCGCGCCGACGACATCGCTGCGGCGGCGCCTCTTCGCGTGGCTGATCGTGCCGGTGGCGCTGCTGTCGATCGTGAGCAGCGGCGCCGCGTACTACACCGCCTTCCGCTTCGCGAACGAGGTCTACGACCGCGAGATCTCCGACGCGGCAATCGCGCTCTCGCAGCTCTCGCGTTTCGACGGCATGCGGACCATCGTCGATCTGCCGGCGGCCGCGCAGCACATGCTCGCGTCCGACCAGCGCGACCGCGTCTACTACCGCGTGACGGATGCCGACGGACAGTTCATCGCCGGCCACCGCGCGCTGCCGTCGCCGCCCGAGCCACCGCTCGCTGGCGCCGAGGCGTCCTGCTACGACGGCGTCTTCAACGGCGATCCCGTGCGTGTCGCCGTGTATCGACCGGCCGGCGTGCCCGTCGTCGTGCAGGTTGCCGAGACGGTCACGAAGCGCGACATGCTGGCGCTGGAGTTCATCGCGGGGATGCTCGTGCCGCTCGCCGCGCTGATCCTGCTGGCCGGCGCGAGCGTCTGGCTCGGCGTCGAACGCGGGCTGCGTCCGCTGACGCAGCTCGCCGACCAGCTGCGCGACCGGTCCGCGCAGGACCTCCGGGCGCTCGACGA
>JAKPAN010000284.1 GCA_029779475.1 Pseudomonadota bacterium | reverse complement strand
GCGTAATTTTCTTTATATAGTGCTAGCGACTGCAATTCTTAGTGGATGCAGCGGGAAGCGAGAACTTACGCCAGAACAATTGGATCTCGTTGCACAGCTGCGCTCCGAATTGTCCGAGACAGACAAGAGCATTTCCAACGCGGAAATGGAAGATGCAAAAATTGCGGGCGGCCTCGTGAAGGCCCTCATTACTACCAGGCTTGAGATTCTAAGAACGAATAAGGCGCTAATTGAGCAAAGAATACACGCTGTTGAATCGGGCGCGAAAATTACTATTTCCGTGCCGTCATACAAAACTGACCCGCAAGACGCAGAACGAATTACTAAAGAAATTGATTCTCAACTTGCAGAAATAAAGTCAGCTCGCGAAGACGCGAGTAAATATGGCGGCGGCCTTGTACTCGCCATGAAGCTTTCTCAAGTCGCGACCCAAGAACAAACACTAGCCATGCTAAAACAGCGTCAATTAGTGGCGAAGTACGGGCTCGCATATTTTCCGGCACCAAACGTACTCACCGCCCCCACTCAAGCGTCACCTGCCAAATCCGAAGAAAAAACCCAGACCACTGCAAAGACACAACCAGCAGATGGGCCTTTCGGATTCAAGCAAGGCCTTACTAGGACGGAGATCGAATCAATGACGGGAGAGCCATCCACACTACTCCCAGGATCGAAAAATTCCTACCTTATAAATACCGCCCCGAAACCGCACGGTGCTTTTGAGAAATATGTTGCTGTTGTTGGAAATGTGTCCGGGCTTTGCGCTGTTCGCGGAATCGGGAAAGATATCACATCGAGTCGTCATGGGATCCAACTGAAAGCAAGTTTTAATGAGATGGAAGCCACTCTATCAGAACTGTACGGCCCGTCAGAGAAAACGGATCATCTTTTGCCGGGCAGTATTTGGAAAGAACCTGAAGACTGGATGATGGGACTTGTCAAAGAAGAACGTTTCTTATTCGCTCAATGGCCACGCAAAGGTCAAGCGCTTAAAAATGAGCTTGATAGTGTTGCTCTAGGTGCGCGAGCGAAGAGTGGTGACACAGGATATTTGGTTTTGGAGTATTTATTCCAAAATCATGAGCAGTGTAGTGAGGAGTCAAAGGCTGCAGAAAAGAATGCGCTTTGATGGATTTATGAGCGGCCATAAAACGGGCCAACCTCACTTCCGTTGAAGCAACAGCCGAACTTGACTCCATTTTTCGCTCGAATCCTTCGCCGATCGCTTTCGATCGCTCGCCCGCAACTCAGGGAGACGTCGGTCGCATGAAGGAAGCCAAGTGGTTCAAGGTCGGCTCCGTTAATGCGTTGCTCCGCAATTTGCTCGGTTGTTTCGCCTTCGTGAAACCGGAGTCAGAGTCGACTTTCCATAAGCGCCAGATGCATTTCGGAGCACCATGAACTGGCTGATCACCAAATACCTGCTCACCGCGGCCGTCGTCGTGGCCGTGTCGGAGGTGGCGAAGCGCAGTGACAAGCTGGGTGGCTTCATCGCCGCGCTGCCGCTGGTGACGTTTCTGGCGCTGATCTGGCTGTACGTCGAGAAGCAGCCGCAGGCGAAGATCGCGAATCATGCGTGGTACACGTTCTGGTACGTCGTGCCGACGTTGCCGATGTTCCTCGCGTTCCCGTGGCTGCTGCCGCGGATCGGGTTCTGGCCCACGCTGGCTGCATCCGCCGCGATCACGGCGGTCTGCTTCGGCTTGTTTGCGTGGGCGATGCGTCCTTTCGGGATCCAGCTGCTGCCGTAAGGCGCTCGCGGCCTTCATGGCGGCCGCGATGGGCGGCGCGTCGGGATGGCACGGCGCAGACGATCAGCGATCTTTTCGATTCGGCGCCGCTTCGCGCGCGGCCTCGATCAGGCTCGGCAGACGCTTAGCCGAAACGCGCGGCGACCGCGTCGAATAGCGGCATCGCGTCGGCCGCGCCGCGTTGTTCCGTCGACAGCGCGGCGCAGCGGTTGGCGTGCGTGATGACGTCGCGGAATTGATGATCGCCGAAACGCAGCAGGCTCGCCGCGAGCGCGCCGGAGAACGCGTCGCCCGCGCCAGTGGTATCGATCGCATTCACGGTTTCCACACCGACGCGGTAGTGCGGCCGCGCATCGCCGCGCTGCTGCCCATCTCCATGCGAGACGAAGCAGCCGTGGGCGCCGAGCGTGACGACGACGCTGGCGACGCCGAGCTTGCGCGCGAGCGCGTGCAGGTCCGCATCGTCGCGTTGCGCGAGCGTGGCTGCGTCGACGCGCTCGCCCGCGACGCGTTCGAGCTGCAGCGCGAATTCGGTTTCGTTCGGCGTGAGGATGTCGACGAGCGCGAGCAGCGCGGCGTCGAGTTGCGCATGCACGGGCGCGGGGTTGAGCACGCGGATCAGGCGATACGCGGACGCCAGCTCGAACGCGGCGCGTGTCGCATCGATGTTGTTTTCGAGTTGCGCGAGCAGCACGCGCGAGCGCGCGAACACGCTCGCCTGCGCGCGCACGAAGCCGGCGTCGAGCCGTTCGTTCGCGCCGAGCGCGACGATGATGCGGTTCTGCCCGCTGCCTTCGACGACGATGCAGGCGCTGCCGGTCGCAGCGTCGTCGCGCACGAGCCAGTGCGCGTCGATGCCTTCGGCGGCCGCGAGTTTCTGCGCGCCGTGGCCCGCGGCGTCGTTGCCGATCGCACCGACGAACGCGGTCGCGACGCCTTGCCGCGCGCAGGCGACGGCCTGGTTGAAACCCTTGCCGCCCGGCGCACTGCGGAAGCTGTCGCCGCGCCGCGTTTCGCCGGCTTGCGGCGCCGCGTCGATGCGCCAGGCGTAGTCCTGGTTGTAGCTGCCGACGACGACGACCTGCGCGGCGTCCATGCGCTCAGAGCTGTTCGAGCACGCCGGCGATGGTCGCCGTCATGAACGTCGCCAGCGAGCCGCCGAGCACGGCGCGCAGGCCGAAGCGCGCGAGGTCGGCGCGGCGGTTCGGCGCGAGTCCGCCGATGCCGCCGATCTGGATCGCGATCGACGAGAAGTTGGCGAAGCCGCACAGCGCGTAGGTCGCGATGAGCTGGCTTTCCTTGGTCATCAGCGACAGGTTCTTCGACATGTCGACATAGGCGACGAATTCGTTGATGACGACCTTTTCGCCGATGAAGCTGCCGACGAGCGTCGCGTCTTGCCACGGCACGCCGATGAGCCACGCAATCGGCGCAAGCACCCAGCCGAAGATCGTCTGCAACGAGAACTCGACCGGATGGCCCGCGTGCGCCGACAGCCACGCGTTGAGCGTGGACGTCGGATCGCTGCCCCACGCATGCGTGCCGAGCCACTGGATCGGGCCGTTGACGAGCGCGATCAGCGCGATGAAGGCGAGCAGCATCGCGCCGACGTTGAGCGCGAGTCGCAGGCCGTCGCCCGCGCCCGACGCGGCGGCGTCGATGACGTTGGCCGTGGATTTCTCGACATCGAGTTTGACGGTGCCGCGCGTGAGCGGCTCTTCGGTTTCCGGCACGAGGATCTTCGCGAGCATGAGCGTGGCCGGCGCGGCCATGATGCTCGCGGTGAGCAGGTGTTTGGCGAAGAACTGCTTCTGCACCGGATCGTCGCCGCCGAGCAGGCCGACGTAGGCGGCCATGACGCTGCCGGCGATGTGCGCCATGCCGCCGATCATCACGGTCATGAGTTCGGACTGCGTCATGCGCTCGATGTAGGGCTTGATCGTCAGCGGCGCTTCGGTCTGGCCGATGAACACGCTCGCGCACACGCTCGTCGTTTCCGCGCCGGACACGCGCATGACCTTGGTGATGACCCAGGCCATACCCTTGACGATCTTCTGCATGACGCCGAGGTGGTAGAGGACGCCGGTGAGCGAGGCGAAGAAGATGATCGTCGGCAGCACCTGCACAGCGAACACGAAGCCGAACTTCGAGGTGTCCATGAAGCTGCCGAAGATGAAGGTCGAGCCGACGTTCACGTAGTCGAGCAATTTCACGAAGCCGGTCGCGATGCCGTTGAACACCTCGCGGCCGAGCGGCAGCTTGAGCACGATCGCGGCGAAGGTGATCTGCAGCGCGACGCCGGTGCCGACGAGTTTCCAGTCCACGGCGCGCTTGTTGTTCGAGAACAGCCAAGCAATGCCGATGAGCATGGCAAGGCCGAACAGGCCGAAGGCGATGTGCGCCAGGGCGTCGAGCATGGATTTTCCCCTCGGCGCAGCGGACTGCCGCGCGAAACGGCGAGACTAGGACATGGGCGCGAACGCGTGCAAGGCATCGCGCGCAACGCCGGCCTCGCGAGCCGCGTCGCGCAAAATGGAGTAAAGCCGCGCCGTGGGCGTGGCGGGAGCGGCAGTAGGTCTGCCGCTCCGAAAATGCCGACCGCGCGCGTCGGCGGCGTTCTACCTGCGCAGCCCTGCGAACGCAGGCCAGCTCACAGCAGAGCGCTCGACGGATCCTCGGGCAGCAGGTCGACGCCGCAGACGAGGCCATCCACCCAGTCGATGAAGCGCGCGACATCGCGCGCGCCGCGGATCGGCAGGCCGTGCTGCGGCACGATCATGTCGATGTCGAGTTCGCGCGCCCGCCGCGCCCACCAGCGGCAGGCCCGGTTCGACGCCATGTAGCGCCGGTGGAAACCCGCCATGCGCGGGATGTGCGCGTCGAAATCTTCGACGGGAGCATAGGCCACGCCCGCCTCGAGCATCGAAGCGCCAAGGTCGCCGCTGAACAGGATGCGGCTGACCGGATCGTAGAACTGGAAGTTGCCGACGCTATGCAGGAAATGCGCCGGCACCGCGCGGATTTGCGTGTTGCCGAGCGGAATCTCCATGCCTTCGTCGGGCAGCAGCAGGTATCGATCTACGCCGGCGTTCTTCTGGTAGTGCGGCACGCTGTGCGGAATGAAACGGCCCCAGAGGCGCGAACAGACCACGCGCGCCTGCGTGTAGAGCAGCCAGCTGTCGACGGAACCGATGATGTCGGGATCCTGGTGCGACGCGAGAATCCAGGTCAGGTCGCGCGGCTGTACATATTGCGGCAGCGCCAGGCTCAGCGGCGTATACAGCAGCGCGCCGCCCGGATCGATCAGCGCCGACGCGTTGCCGTGCTGGATCAGGAACTGGTTGGCTTGTACGCCGTCGTCGCCTCGCACGAGATCGTTGAAGGCGACGCAGACGTGGTCGCCGCTGCGGAACAATTCTGTAGCCATTGCAAATCCTGAAAATTTGGAAATCAGGCCATTCTTGCGCCCGCTGCGGCGCTTGGCCTTGTCCCCGGTCAATGCCGGACGCCATTCCGCTAAAATCGCCGGTTACCCAGCCTTCCATCAGGGATTCCCCATGTCCGCCCTCGCGCCCGCGATCGATCGTCCGAACATCGACGAGACGTACACGCTCGAACACAAGTACACGCGCACCGAAGGGCGCATCTATCTTTCCGGCGTGCAGGCGCTGGTGCGGCTGCCGCTGATGCAGCAGATGCGCGACCGTGCGGCGGGCGCGAACACGGCGGGTTTCATCTCGGGCTATCGCGGTTCGCCGCTCGGTGGCTTCGACCTCGAACTGTGGAAGGCGAAGAAGCACCTCAAGGCGTCGAACATCGAGTTCCAGCCCGGCCTCAACGAAGACCTCGGCGCGACGATGGTGTGGGGCACGCAACAGGCGAACCTGTTCCCCGGCGCGAAGTACGACGGCGTGTTCGCGATGTGGTACGGCAAGGGCCCGGGCGTGGATCGCTGCGGCGACGTGTTCAAGCACGGCAACGCGGCCGGCACGTCGAGGTTCGGCGGCGTGCTCGCGCTCGCGGCGGACGACCACGCGTGTCGTTCGTCGACACTGCCGCACGGTTCGGAACTCGAATTCGTCAGCGCAATGATGCCGGTGCTGAACCCGGCCGGCGTGCAGGACATCCTCGACATGGGCCTGCTCGGCTGGGCGATGTCGCGCTTCACCGGCCGCTGGGTCGGTTTCAAGACGATCGCGGAAACGGTCGAATCGTCGGCGAGCGTCAACGTCAATCCGCACCAGCTCGACATCGTGCTGCCGGAAGATTTCGCGCTGCCGGCGGGCGGCCTCAACATCCGCTGGCCCGATCCGCCGCTGAACCAGGAAATGCGCCTGCATCAGTACGCCGTGCAGGCTTCGCAGGCGTTCGCGCGCGCGAACAAGATCGACCGCATCGTCGTCGATTCGCCGAAGGCGCGCCTTGGCATCGTCACCACCGGCAAGAGTTATCTCGACGTGCTGCAAGCGCTCGAATACCTCGGCATCAGCGCGGAGATGGCGCGCGACATCGGCATCCGCGTCTACAAGGTCGGCATGACCTGGCCGCTCGAGCCGGTCGGCATCCGCGACTTCGCACGCGGGCTCGAGGACATCATCGTCGTCGAGGAGAAGCGTTCCTTCATCGAATCGCAGATGAAGGAATACATGTTCAATTGGGACGCGCGTCCGCACATCGTCGGCAAGTACGATGAAGACGGAAACTGGATCCTGCCGAGCACGAACGAACTGACGCCGGCGATGATCGCGCTGGTCATCGCCAAGCGCCTCGGCCGCTTCTTCACCAGCGATGCGATCAAGGCGCGCGTGGCGTGGATCGAGGCGAAGGAAAAGGAACTCACGCTGCCACGCGCGAACTTCCCGCGTGCCGCGCACTACTGCTCGGGCTGCCCGCACAACACGTCGACGAACGTGCCGGAAGGCTCGCGCGCGCTCGGCGGCATCGGCTGCCACTACATGGTGACGTGGATGGATCGCCGCACCGACACCTTCACGCAAATGGGCGGCGAAGGCACGACGTGGTGCGGGCAAGCGCCGTTCACCGAAACCAAGCACGTGTTCCAGAACCTCGGCGACGGAACGTATTTCCATTCCGGCTCGCTCGCGATCCGCCAGGCGATCGCGGCCAAGGTCAACATCACCTACAAGATCCTCTACAACGACGCGGTCGCGATGACCGGCGGCCAGCCCGTCGACGGCACGCTCACCGTGCCCGACATCGCGCATCAGGTGCGCAGCGAAGGCGTGCAGACGATCATCGTCGTCAGCGACGACATCGCGAAGTGGAGCAAGCCCGAGCTGTTCCCGGCCGGCGTCGAATTCATCCATCGCGACGAACTCGACGCGGTGCAGAAGCGCATGCGCGAGATCGAAGGCGTCAGCGTGCTCATCTACGACCAGACCTGCGCGACCGAAAAGCGCCGCCGCCGCAAGCGCGGCAAGATGGAAGATCCGAAAAAGCGCCTGTTCATCAACTCACTCGTCTGCGAAGGCTGCGGCGACTGCGGCGAGAAATCGTTCTGCGTCTCCGTGCTGCCGAAGGAAACCGAATACGGCCGCAAGCGCGAGATCGACCAGAGCAACTGCAACAAGGATTTCTCCTGCGCGAAGGGCTTCTGCCCGAGTTTCGTTTCGGTGATCGGCGGCGGACTCAAGAAGAAGAAAGGCCAAAGCGCAGTCGATTTTTCGACGTTGCCCGCGCCCGCGTTCGCGAGCGATCTCGCGCAGCCGTGGAACATTCTCGTTACCGGCATCGGCGGCACGGGCGTGGTCACGATCGGCGCGCTGATCGGCATGGCTGCGCATCTCGAAGGCAAGGGCAGCACGGTGCTCGACCAGACCGGCCTCGCGCAGAAAGGCGGCGCGGTGACGTGCCATCTGCGCATCGCGAAGTCGCCGGACGACATCCACGCCGTGCGCATCGCCGCGGGCGAGGCCGACCTCGTGCTCGGCTGCGACATCGTCGTCGTCAACGACTACTGGGCGCTGTCGAAGATTCGCGCCGGCCGCTCGCGCGTCGTGCTCAACAGCTACGAGGCGATGCCGGGCACGTTCACGATGAAGCCCGACATGCAGTTCCCCGCGCAGCAGATCATCGATGCGGTGAAGACCGCGCTCGACGGCGCGTCGCCCGAACTCGTCGATGCGACCGAGCTCGCGACTGCGCTGCTCGGCGACACGATCGCGGCGAACCTGTTTATGCTCGGCTACGCGTGGCAGAAGGGCTGGGTGCCGCTGTCGCACGATGCGCTGATGCGCGCGATCGAACTCAACGCCGCTGCGATCGAGATGAACAAGGCCGCGTTCAACTGGGGCCGCATGGCCGCGCACGACATCGTCGCGGTGCGCAAGGCAGCCGGTTTGCCGAATCCGCACACGCCGAGCGGCTCGATTCCGCTGGCGCTGCCGGTGCGTCGCGCCGCTTCGAACGGCAATGCCGACGCGCTTGACGACGCGACGATGAGCGCCTCGCTCGATGAACGCATCGCGCGCCGCGTCGCCTTCCTCACCGACTACCAGAACGCCGCCTACGCCGCGAAATACCGCGCGCTCGTCGACAAGGTGCGCGCGGCCGAACAAGCGAAAACGCCCGGCTTCACCACGCTGACCGAGGCCGTCGCGCGCTACGCGTTCAAGCTCATGGCCTACAAGGACGAGTACGAGGTCGCGCGCCTCTACACGAGCGGCGATTTCGAGCAGCGCATCCGCGACACCTTCGACGGCGACTTCAAGCTGCACTTCAATCTCGCGCCGCCGCTGCTGGCCAAGCGCGACGCCGACGGCAACCTCAAGAAAGCCGAGTACGGCCCGTGGGTGTTCAAGGCGTTCAAGTTGCTCGCGAAGATGCGCGGCCTGCGCGGCGGCGCGTTCGACGTGTTCGGCAAGACGGCCGAGCGCAGGATGGAACGCAAGCTCATCGCCGATTACGGCAAGACCGTCGACGAACTCATCGCCGGCTTGAATGGCGAGAACCACGCGCTCGCCGTCGACATCGCCTCGGTGCCGGAACATATCCGCGGCTATGGTCACGTCAAGGAACGCCACTTCGAGAACGCGATGAAGCGGCAGGACGACCTGCTCGCCGCGTGGCGCAATCCGGCTGCGGATCGCGTCGCGGCGTGATTCTCGGCCGCTTGTACGAGCGGCCTTCAAGCCGCCAGTGATGGCCTGAACCACTCACTCTGCCGTCATCCCGGCCTGCGCCGGGATGACGAATGAATCGGAGCGCGCGGGCAGCGCCCGGTGGAGGCGGGCCGATTGCGGCGATTTCCTACACGCCACATGGCCATGCGGCGATGGCGGCGCGCCGGTGCGATGCCTACGCTGTACTCCGTACCCGCAACGGAGTGGAAGCGATGTTTTTCGCATGGATGCTGGTCACTGCCTTGTCGGCGGCGCCCGACTGCCCCGACTGGACACCTGATCGCGCCCGCGCCGAACTCGCCACGCTCGACGCCAATCTGCGTGCATGGGATCTGGCCTATCACCGCGATGGCGTGTCGCCGGTCGACGATTCGATCTACGACCAGGCGCGCACCCGCGAAGCGGCATGGCGCGCGTGCTTTCCGGATGCGGCAGCGGCGCCGGCGGATCCGCTCGACGGCGCACGCGGTACGGTCGAGTCTCCCGTAGCGCAGACGGGACTCGCCAAGGTTGCAGACCAGGACGCCGTGCAGGCATGGATGAACGCGCGCCGAGGACAGGATTTCTGGGCACAGCCGAAGATCGACGGCGTCGCCGTGACCGTGTCGTACGTGAACGGCTATCTCGCGCTCGCGGTCAGCCGCGGCAACGGCGAGCGCGGCGAGGACTGGACGGCGAAGGCGCGCCGCATCGACGCGGTTCCCAAGCACATCGAAGGCGCGCCCGCGCACATGGTGTTGCAAGGCGAGTTGTACTGGCGCATCGGCGGCCACGTGCAGGCAGACCAAGGCGGCGTGAACGCGCGTTCCAAGGTGGCCGGCGCGATGGCGCGCGCAGCGCTCGACGGCGCCACGGCGCGGTCGATCGGCTGGTTCGTCTGGGACTGGCCGGACGGCCCCGCGCGCATCGAAGACCGCCTCGCCGGACTCGCACGCTTCGGCTTCGCCGATCCGCAGGCGTACTCGCTGCGCGTCGCCGATGCCGGCGACGTCGCGCGGCAACGCGACGCATGGTTCCACGCCGCGCTGCCGTTCGCGAGCGACGGCATCGTGATCCGCCAGAGCCTGCGCGCACCGGCTTCGCAATGGCGCGCAAAACCGCCGGCGTGGGCGATCGCATGGAAATATCCACCGGCCAAGGCGCTGGCGCGGGTCGTAGCCGTCGATTTCTCGATCGGACGAACGGGGCGCGTCACGCCGATCGTGCACGTCGAGCCGGTACGCCTCGACGACCATGAGATTCGCCGCGTCAGCCTCGGTTCGCTGGCTCGCTGGAAGGCGCTCGATATTCGCCCGGGCGATGAGATTTCGATCGTGCTGGCGGGGCTGACTATTCCGCGCTTCGAATCGGTGGTTCGTCGCGCAGCGACGCGCGTCGCGGTCGAAATGCCGGACTCGCGCGAAGCCGCACCATCGCAATGACGCACCGGCGCTGGAGGCCGACTCATCGATACGAAAGCCGCCGATCGCAAGATCGGAGCCGATCGACACGATATCGAATCGCAGCCACCGACAGGGCGGCCGAAGAACCGCGCACGCCCTGCGTCATTTCGGCAAATCGACGAGACCGCGCGTCAGGCGATGCGCGGCAACCACGGCGACATCAGCCACGCGAGCAGCGCAAGCACGAGCACGATGCGCGTCGCCTTGTAGCCGAGCGGAAAGCGGCGCTTGAAACGTTTGCGCTGCACGCCGACCGCATCGGCGAAGGCGTAGAGTCGATTGACGAGCCCGACGCGTTCGCCGCCGACGTTCTGCGTCGCGGTCGCCTGGCCGAGCACGCGGCTGACGAAGCGGTTGATGCCGCGCATGAGCGGCGTGCGCAGCGGACGTTCGACGTCGCAGAACAGGATCACGCGCGTCGTGTCGGTGCGGTTCTCGGCCCAGTGCACGAAGGTTTCGTCGAAGAGCACGTCCTCGCCGTCGCGCCAAGCATAAGACTCGCCGTCGACGACGATGTGGCAGAGGTCGGAATTCGGCGTGATCAGGCCGAGGTGATAACGCAGCGATCCGGCGAACGGATCGCGATGCGGATTGAGCTTCGATCCCGGCGGCAGCAGCGCGAACATCGCCGCCTTCACCTGCGGGATCTTCTCGACCAGCGCGACGGTGTTCGGACACAGCGCATGCGCCGATTCAAGCGGTTCGCCGTACCACTTGAGATAGAAACGCTTCCAGCCTTCCTTGAAGAACGAGGCGAAACTCGCGTCGTTGTTCTTCTCCGCGGCGCGGATGTAGCCCTCGTCGAACAGATGCGTGGCCTCGTCGCGGATCGTCTGCCAGTGGTCGCGCAGCGGATCGAGATGCGCGAACGCATCGCGGTCGAGATACGGCTTCGCCGGCACCGCCGAGAGCAGATAGGCGAACACGTTGTACGGCGCGAACAGGCCGGAGTGATCGGTGAGCTGGCGCTTGAGCGACAGCCGCACGCGACCACGGAAATGCACGAACAGCACGCTCGCAACGTAGAACGCGACGAGGGCGAGCAGGACGAGGCGGAAGTTCGGAATCATTGCGACGCGGCTTTCTGCGCTTCCCGTTCGAGCCTGTCCGTTTTCAGCGCCGCCAGTGCACTGACGATCGCATCGAGCGATGGCGCCGCTTCATCCGCCGCGACGGCATCGGACAACAAGGCCTTGACGGCATCGCCGTCACCGCCCGCATCAACGAGCGCGTTGATGACCTGCCCCGAGGCCTGCGGCGCATCGAAGGCATGGCTCTGCAACAGCAGCGTGCCGTCATCGGCTTCGAGCTTGAAGTAGAACTTGCCGTCCTTCTCGCGATAGCGCTTGAACTGCGGCAGCGCGGCGGCGGCGACAGCGGCGGCCTTCACGGGGGCGGACACATCCGTCAAGCGACGAATCCCCGCCGCGCGACGCAGGTCTTCGATGAACGACCGGCTGCGCGCACGCGCCTTGTCCGCACCCGCATGCAGCAGTTCCTCGATGCGCACGGGATTTGCGACAAGCGCGTCGTATTTCTCGCGCATCGGCGCCAGTTCCGCATCGACGCGCTCGAACAGTTTCTGTTTCGCGTCGCCCCAGCCGATGCCGGCGGCGAACGCTTCGCGCATCGCCGCGGTTTCCGCGGGTGTCGCGAAGGCCTGGTAGATCGCGAAGATGTTCGACGTATCCGCATCCTTCGCTTCGCCCGGCATGCGCGAGTCGGTGACGATGCCGAGGATCGCCTTCTTCAACTCGTTTGCGGGCAGCCACAAGGGAATCGTGTTGTCGTAGCTCTTGGACATCTTGCGGCCGTCGGTGCCGGGCAAGGTCGCGACGTTCTCCTCGATCTTCGCCTCGGGCAGCGTGAAGTAGTCGCCGCCGTAGAGGTGGTTGAAGCGCTGGCCGATGTCGCGCGCCATCTCGATGTGCTGGATCTGGTCGCGGCCGACCGGCACTTCGTTCGCGTTGAAGATGAGGATGTCCGCGGCCATGAGCACGGGATACATGTACAGGCCCGCGGTGACGCCCGCGTCGGGATCGTCGCCGCCGGACACGTTCGCATCGACCGCGGCCTTGTACGCATGCGCGCGGTTGAGCAAGCCCTTGGCGGTGACGCAGGTGAGCAGCCAGGTGAGTTCCGGAATTTCCGGGATGTCGGACTGGCGGTAGAAGAACACCTTGTCCGGATCGAGTCCGCAGGCGAGCCAGCTCGCCGCGATTTCGAGCGTCGAGCGCTGCACGCGCGCGGGATCGCCGGTCTTGATCAGCGCGTGGTAGTCGGCGAGGAAGTAGAACGACTCGGCGTCGTCCTTGCGGCTCGCGGCGATCGCCGGGCGGATCGCGCCGACGTAGTTGCCCAGGTGCGGCGTGCCGGAGGTGGTGATGCCGGTGAGGATGCGGCGTTTGTGTTGCATCGAACGGACTTCAATGACGCGGGACTGGCCAGTGTAGCGGCAACCACGCCCAGGCTTAACCGCGCGGCGGCGGCGAAACCCCGGCGGCGACGCGTGCGCGTTGCAGCTCCCGCCCCCAAACGGAGAACCGCCATGCGAACCCTGCTTTGCGCCGCCGTCCTTGCCCTCGCTGCCGCCACGCCTGCGCGCGCGGGCAATCTGCTCGACCTCGCCGTCGTCGACCGCGACAGCGGCCAGACGCTGCCGACCTACGCGTCCGGCGGAAAACTCTACGTCGCCGGCACGCCCGGCCACCGCTACTCGGTAAGGCTGACCAACCGCAGCGGCGGCCGCGTGCTCGCCGTGCTCAGCGTCGACGGCGTCAACGCCGTAAGCGGCCAGACCGCAAATCCCAACCAGACCGGCTACGTGCTCGATGCGTGGCAATCGACCGAAATCGCCGGCTGGCGCAAAAGCCTCGACGAGATCGCGCAGTTCAACTTCACCGCGCTCTCGAACAGCTACGCCGCGCGCACCGGCCGGCCCGCGAACGTCGGCGTGATCGGCGTCGCCGTGTTCGCCGAACGTGCGCCCGAATGGCGCGAGCGCGAAGCGATCGCCGACGCGGCGCCACCGCCGTCCTCCGTACCCGCACCGGCGCAAAGCGAAGCCGCCGGCGCGATGGACGCCGCCAGGCCCGCGGCGCGCGCGCAGGAATCGCTCGCGAAATCGGCCTCGCCGACGCGTCGTGCGGAAAGCCTCGGCACCGGACATGGCGCGCGTGAATTCGCGCACGTCGATCAGACCGACTTCGAGCGCGCGACGCGCACGCCGGCGGAAACGCTCGCGATCCGCTACGACAGCTACGCCAACCTCGTCGCGCAGGGCATCATCGAACGGCCGATCGCGCGCCGCGATCCGCAGCCGTTTCCGGGCGCGTTCGTGCCGGATCCGCCGGCGCGTTAAGCATCAACGCTGGCAGCGCGTGCAGTAGTACGTCGTGCGCTGCCCGAGCACGCAGGAACGGATCGCCGTGCCGCACACGCGGCACGGTTCGCCGTCGCGGCCGTAGACGAACAATTCCTGTTCGAAATAACCGGGCATGCCGTCCGGTGAAATGAAATCGCGCAGCGTGGTGCCACCGCGCTCGATCGCATAAGCGAGAATGCGCTTGATCTCGCGCGCGAGCCGCGCGTAACGCTCGCGCGACACCGACCCCGCCGCGCGGCGCGGATGGATGCCGGCCGCGAACAGCGCTTCGCTCGCGTAGATGTTGCCGACGCCGACGACGATGGCCTGATCCATCACGAACACTTTCACTGCCGCGCTGCGCCCGCGCGAGCGCGCCCACAGGACGTCGCCGTCGAAGTCGTCGGACAGCGGTTCCGGGCCAAGACCGGCAAGCAATTCATGCGTTTCGCCGCGCGCCTGCCAGAGCTGGCTGCCGAAGCGGCGCGGGTCGGTGAAGCGCAGCACGCGCCCCGAGTCGAGTCGCCAATCGACATGATCGTGCGCGCCGATCGGCGCATCCGCAGGCAGCACGCGCAACGCACCCGACATGCCCAGATGCAGCAGCGCGCTGCCCGCCGCCGTGTGCGCGAGCAGGTATTTCGCGCGTCGCTCGATCGACTCGATGCGCTGACCCGGCAACAACTCGATCAACTCGCGCGCGACCGGCCAGCGCAGCCGCGGTTGGCGCACGTCGAGCGCGACGACGCGGTGACCGACCAGATGCGGCGCGAGTCCGCGACGCGTGGTTTCGACTTCGGGCAATTCGGGCATGGCGTCGGCGCGTTCGTGCTCAGCCCGCTTCGACGACGACCGCCGTGCCGTAGCAGAGCACTTCGGTGAGGCCGGGCATGAGCTCGGTCGCGTCGTAGCGCACGCCGATGATCGCGTTCGCGCCGCGCTGGCGCGCATGCATGAGCATGTCCTTGTAGGTTTCGCCGCGCGCCTGTTCGCACAATTCCGTGTAGATCGTGATGTTGCCACCGAACAGGCTTTGCAAGCCGCCGAAGAAATTGCCGACGATCGAACGCGAGCGCACGGTGATGCCGCGCACGAGGCCGATGTTGCGCACCACGCGATAGCCGGGCAGCTCGAACGCGGTGGTGACGAGCGAATCGTTGAGGATCAACCCTGCCGAACGGTTTGCGCTCGCGTTGAAGGTTTCGGTCATGGTGTGGCTCCTGTCGATGAAGGAAGGGGTTTCGCGGATCCGGGCAACTCAAACGCTCCGATCATGTCGCGACGGAACGATGTTCAATGCGACGCCGCCGCATCGCGCGCGATTTCGCGCTCGGCGGGCTCGAACAGCAGCGCGGAAAAACGATCCGGCACAAGCGCGATCGCATCGCCCGTGTCGACGTAGCGGTCGCCGTCGATGGCATCGGTCGCGCCGAAGCGCAGTGCGCGTCCGTCGAGCGTGAGCACCGCCTGCGGCGGATCGAGGCCGATCTTCTTCGCGTCGAACGCATCGCGCGCGTGGCGGAAACGCACCGGCGCCATCGCGATATCGAGCAGGCGTCCGACCGCTTCGTCGTCGGCGCGCACGTCGCGCGGCTCGCGCATCTGCCAATGCCCGTCGATGCGTTCGAAGCGGCGTGGCGTGCAGCCGCGGCAATCGACGCGCAATGCGCGCACGGCGGCGAGGTCGATGCTCGTCAGCGGATCGCGCGCGAGCGCTTGCTCGCGCTGCACCTGCCACCAGACCGCCGCGCCGAGCACCGCGCACATGCCGGCGAGCACCGCGAACGATCGCGTGCGGCGTTTCATCATTCAGCGCCTGCGCCGGCGCCAGGCGATGCCGAGTCCCGCGATCACGAGCGCGAGCGGCAAGCCGACGAGGAAGACCAGCGCGAGCGATGTCAACGCGCCTTGCGACAGTTTGAGTTCGCGATCCGGCGCGGTACGGTCGGGCACGCTGATTTGCGCGTCGTCGCCGAGCAGCCAGTCGAAGACGCGCTGGCCGTATTCGCGGTTGCCGCCGTTGCCGAGGAAACTGTTCGAGAGGAAATCGCCATCGCCGAGCGCGACGACGCGCTGCTCGCGCTTGTCCGGCCGCGGCGACACGCGCGTGAGCGCGAAGCCGAGGTCGAGCGGGCCGGGAATTTCGCCCGCGTCGGCGTCCTGGCGGATCGTGTCGCCGCTCTCGCCCGCCTTCGGAATATGCCCGGTTTCGTTCCACGATTTCGCGCTCGAACGCAGCAGCGATTCCATCGCGAACGGCGCGCCCGCGACCTGCGCGAGCGCGGCCGGTTGCGGAAACAACGTGGTCAGCGTGAAGCCTTCGTTGATCGCGTGATGCGGATAGCTCGCGATCGCGACGAAGCTCGGATCGGACAAGCCGAACGCCTGCCCGTTGCCGTCGACGACGACGCCGGGCAGCACGCGCACGCCAAGCGCTTTCGCGAGTGCGTCGAGGCCACCGCCGTCGGCATACGCGGGTTCGTTCGGTTCGGCGAGCCAGAGCAGCGCGCCGCCGCGTTCGACGTAATCGACGAGCGCGTTCGCAGTGGCCGGCGCGAGCGCGACTTGCGGATCGGCGACGACGACGAGATCGGTGTTGTCCGGCACCTTGCCCGTGCTTGCCAGCGGCAGCGTGACCGCGCGGACGCCGCGATCGGCGAGCGTGGCGACGAACTGGCCGAGGTCGGCATTCGCCTTGCCGAGCGGCGCGCGCTCGCCCTCGCCTTCGAGGAACGCGACGATGCGTTCGCGCGAACGCGACAGGCGCAGCAGCGCGCTCGAAAACTCGCTTTCGCCGAGGACTTTCAGGCGCTCGCTGCGATCGCGGTAGCGCAGTTCGAGTTCGCCATCGAGCGACACGCCCGCCGCGCGCATCGCGGCCGGGTCTTCGTCGGGATCGACGAAGCGCAGCGTGAGGTCGGGTTTCGCGCGGTGATAGCGCTCGACGAAATTCGAAACGACCTCGCGCAAGCCGCCCTGCTTGCGCGCGTAACTGACGACGTCGACCGGCCCGTCGAGCTTGCCGAGCAGCGCGATCGAATCCGGCGACAGGCTCGCCGCGTGCGCGTGGCTCCAGTCGCCGTCGACGCCGTAGCGCGTGCTGAGGAAGCCGGCGAGCGCCGCGGCGACGAGCACGAGCGCTGCGAAAATCAGGTTGCCGAGGCGCGCCTTCATGCGTCGGCGCTCGCGCGCAGGTCGTCGAGCCGGCGCGCGGCGAGCGCAAGCGCGACGGCGGCGACGATGAGGAAATAGACGACGTCGACGCTGGCGACGATGCCGCGGAAGAACGGTTCGAGATGCGTCGGCATCGCGAGATAATTGATGCCCGCGTTGGCGATGCCCTGCATGCGCGCGCCGGCATCGACGACGGCGAGCAGACCGGTCATCGCGATCGCCGCGCCAGCCGCGAGCGCGGGCTGCGACGCCCACGCAGAACAGGCGATGCCGATGCCGGTCAGCGCGGCGGCGTAGAGGATGAGAGCAAAAACCGATGCGGCGATCTTGCCGATGTCGAGCGACGTACCGAGTCCGAGCGACAGCGGCATCAGCGCGACGAGCACGATCAGCACGATGACGAAACCCAGCGCGCCGAAATATTTCCCGATCACGAGCCGCGCGTTGCCGAGTCCGCTCGCGAGCAGCAGCGGCAATGTCGCCGCGCGGCGCTCGCCGGCGATGCTGCGCATCGTCAGCAGCGGCACGACGAAGGCGAGCACGTGCGCGAACGAACGCAGCAGCGGCACGGCGACGAGATCGGTCACGCCGGGCGCGTCTTTCAATCCGCCGAGCTTCGGCGAAATTTCGAGATAAGCCTGCACCGCGATCAGGAATTGCCAGGCCATGAGCGCAAGCACGACGGCAGCGAGAATCCACGCGAACGGCTGCACGACGAGTCGCCGCCATTCGTGGCGCGCAAGCAGCGCGGCGCTCATGCGGCCTCCGCGACGTCGCCGGTCGCGATCGAGAGGAAAATCGTCTCCAGCGGCGCGACGTCGGCGCGCAATTCGGTGATGCGAATGCCGGCGCCGACGAGCGCGGCGGCAAAGTCGTCGAGCGCCGCGCCCGCGCGCAGATGCACGCGCCAGCGCGTCGCGTCGATCGCCTGCGCGTCCGCGACCATCGGCAGGCGCGACCATTGCGCCGCATCGACGACGCGCGCGACGCTGACCTGCACGACATCAGACACCGGTTCGGCCGCGGGGCCAACGTGGCGCAATTCGCCGCGATGCAGGATCGCGACCGTGTCGCAGCACGCGGCGACATCGGGCAACACATGCGTCGACAGCACCAGCGCGTGTTCACGACCGAGACTGCGCACGAGTTCGCGCAGCTTGAGCGCTTGCACCGGATCGAGGCCGGACGCGGGCTCGTCGAGCACGATGAGGTCGGGTTCGTGGACGATCGCCTGCGCCACGCCGACACGCTGGCGATAACCTTTCGACAGCGCGCCGAGCAGGCGCGGCGCGACGTCGCCGAGATCGCAGCGTTCGATCGCGCGATCGACGGCACTCGCGACCGCGCCGCGCGCAACGCCGTGCAGGCGCGCGCAGAAGGCGAGGTATTCGCGCGTCGTCAGTTCCGCGTGCAGCGGCGGCGTTTCCGGCAGGTAGCCGATGCGGCGGCGCGCGAGTCCGGGTTGTTCGTACAAATCCTCGCCGCCGAGCAGGACGCGCCCCGCGCTCGGCGCGAGCACGCCGGCGATCATGCGCAGCGTCGTCGTCTTGCCGGCGCCGTTGACGCCGAGCAGTCCGAGCGTCTGGCCGCGCGCGACGCCGAGGTTCAGGTCGCGCACGAGGTCGCGGCCGGCGGCGCGGCGGCCGACGCGGTCGAGTTGGAGCAGGGGCGCTGGGTGGTTCGGGTTGTTCATCGGCTCGATTGTTCAGGTTCGCACCACGTCGCGGCAAGCCCGCACGCGTACGTCGGCGTATGCATTTTCAATGATTTAACGGATTGATCGAGCGCATCGCGACCCCATTACCGCGTATAGTTTGCACTCTTGTCACTGGGGTTCTTCCCGCTCATGTCCGAAACACTGCTCTCCTTCGCTGCGCGTGGCCTCACGCAGGCGTCCTGGGGTACATGGATCGTTTACCTGCTCGTCGTCACGCAGTTGACCATCTTCGCGGTCACGCTGTACCTGCACCGCTCGCAGACGCACCGCGGCGTCGACTTCCATCCGGCGGTGGCCAACTTCTTCCGCTTCTGGTCGTGGATCAGCACGGGCATGGTCACCAAGGAGTGGGTCGCGATCCATCGCAAGCACCACGCCAAGGTCGAAACCGAGGAGGACCCGCACAGCCCGCAGGTCTACGGCATCCGCAAGGTGTTCTGGCAGGGCGTGGAGCTGTACCGCGAAGCCAGCGAAAAGCGCGACGACATGGAAAAGTACGGCCGCGGCACGCCGGACGACTGGATCGAACGCAAGCTCTACAGCGGCCACCCGTACTGGGGCCCGACGCTGATGCTGCTCATCGACTTCGCGCTGTTCGGCGCTGTCGGCGTGGTGATCTGGGCGCTGCAGATGGTCTGGATCCCGTTCTGGGCCGCCGGCTTCGTCAACGGCATCGGCCACTGGTGGGGCTATCGCAACTTCGAATCGGCCGACACCTCGACGAACGTGTCGCCGTGGGGTTTCTGGATCGGCGGCGAAGAACTGCACAACAACCACCACGCGTTCCCGAGCTCGGCCAAGTTCGCGCTGCGCAAGTGGGAATTCGACATCGGCTGGGTCGTGATCTGCGGTTTCGAGAAGCTCGGCCTCGCCAAGGTGCTGCGCGTCGCGCCGACGCTCGACATCCGCCCGAACGTGAACCTGCCCGACACCGAAACCGTGAAGGCGCTGCTCGCGCATCGCTTCCACATCATGAGCGACTACTTCCGCGGCGTGATCGCTCCGACTTTGCGCGACGAAGCCGGCAAGGCCGGCGCCGGCATCAAGGCGCTGCCGCGCAAGCTGCGCAAGGCGCTCGGCAACGGCGGCCGCTGGCTCGACGCCGCCTCGCGCGAGCGCATGACCGCGTTCACCGACAAGCACCCGCAGCTGCGCACCGTCTGCGAATTCCGCGCGCGCCTCGCCGCGCTCATGGAACGCAACGGCCGCAACGCCGACGGCATGCTCGAAGGCATCCGCGAATGGTGTCGCGAAGCGGAGGCCACCGGCATCCGCACGCTCGCCGAATTCGCGGAACGTCTCAAGGGCTACAAGGTCGCAGGCGAAGTGGCCTGATCGAAACGATCATTGCAATGCAAAAAGCCCGCTTCGGCGGGCTTTTTTGTGGCTGCCATTCCTGTTGGCAACGCACGGAAAGCCGATGACCGGTATCGCGCAAACAGATACCGAATCTGCCTTGACGCCAGTGGCCGATCGGGCGACGCTGGTTTCGACAACTCTTTCACCCATCCGCATCCGATCATGTATCCCACCCTGACTATGCTCCAAAGCCTTCTTTCCTGGGCTTCCAGCCTGTCGCTGATCGCGATGCTGTTCGTCACGTGGCGGCGCCTGAAAATACTCGGCTTTCTCGTCGTCGCCATCGGCGGCGTCCTGAATTTCGTGCCGAGGATCGTCCAGGCCGTCACGCCGCCCATGCGCATGGATCGCATGCCGCTTTCCGGCGCACTCACGCTCGGCGACGAATCGAGGGCCGTGGAATTCATGCTCATCCATTCGTGCTACCTCGCGGCCGGCGTGCTGATCGTCATCGGCTCGCTGATGGTTCTGGTAGCGTGGTCCAACAAGAACGTCGTGGGAATTTCGCCCTGACGCCAGCCTTCGTGGTGCCGCATGGGTTCGTCGAACTCCAAAGGCGTCACAACGAGAGATTCGAATGCTTCTGAAAGGCAGCTGCCATTGCGGCAACATCCGCTTCGAACTGAACTGGCAACCCGAGCCGACCGAAATCCCGGCGCGCGCCTGCACCTGCTCGTTCTGCCGCAAACATGGCGGCGTGTGGACCGCCTGTCACGACGGATCGCTCGTCGTACTCACGCGCGAACCCGATCAAGTGTCCCGCTACGCTTTCGAGACGAAGACCGCGGACTTCCACATCTGCAAACGCTGCGGCGCGGTTCCGGTCGTAACCAGCGAAATCGACGGGCGTATCTACGCCGTCGTGAACGTCAATGCGTTCGACGACGTGGATCCATCGCTGCTGCGATCTGCGGAAGTTTCGTTTAATGGGGAGGAGGAAGCGAATCGGCTTACTCGGCGGGCGAAGAATTGGATCGCAAGCGTGGAGTTGAGATAATTTGGGAGCCCTTCGCTCATAGAAGACGCTACTCTGGCGCATGCCTCTCTTGTCGGCGATCTAGGCGACGCTTGGTGCGCGACGGCGCGTCGTCTACTTTAAGTTAGGTGTGGATATGACTGCTCGGCGCTCAAGTCTCCTTCGAGATTCAGATCACTCCTCGCGCCTGCGGGAACTCATCGCTGAGAACAAGCGGCTTCGCCAGCGCATCGTCAAACTAGAAGTTGCAAACATTTCATTGAAGAACGAGAACGACGCCTTCAAAAAGCACCTTGAGGATCGGGCCAATGAGAAACTCGCCGAAATAATCGGAACGATCATGCAGCGCGCACGAGGTTCCGGGCCGGCGAAGAATCGCCGCCATCGCGGCCTTACCTAAACAGTTCAAGCCGACGTCACTTCGCGACGCAGCTTGATTCAAACATCAGGTGTCACAAAGCACATCATGTCGCGCTACCAGTGGCACCGCTTGAATTCTAATCAGGTTGGCGCGTACTTCGAGTACTTCATCAAGATGGAGTTCGCGATGTACGGCCTCGAGGTATACACGACCGAAGTCGATGACCGCGGCATTGACTTTGTTGCCCGGCGGCCTGGTTTTCCGTTCGTGGAGATCCAAGCCAAGTGTCTTCGTGACTTCGGATACGTCTTCATGCCGAAGACATATTTCCAGCCGCGAGCTGGCCTGTACCTAGCACTTGGATTGCTCTTTGACGGCAAGGAGCCCCTCTCTTTCCTCGTCCCGGCAACAGTATGGAGCTCTCCTGACTCGACCTTCGTCGAACGTAACTACGGGGCTCCCGGTCAAGTAAGCAAGCCGGAATGGGGTATCAACCTCTCCCGTAAGAACCTTCCTCACCTACAGCAGTTCAACATCGCAAATGTACTGTCGAGCCTGTGAGCGCAGCAGTGACGCCTAGCGGCTGAAAGAAGGCACCAAAGGCGGCTTCAACTTGCATCCATCAAACCGCACCCGACAAAAAACCCGCCTCTCGGCGGGTTTTCCGTCTCGATGGCGCGTGGGCGCGTTCGCCAACGGCTTACTTGATCTTGCCTTCCTCGTACTCGGCATGTTCGCCCACGACCAAGACACCTCTCTTCACGGGCACGCCTTCCTGAACTCAATGGCGTGCGCACGCCGCACGATTCAACCCGAAAACGCCTTGAGCGCCTTGGCGACACCGGCGCCATAAGCCGGATCGGCCTTGCTGCAATTGTCGACGTGGCGCTGCTTGATGAAGTCGGGCGCGTCGCCCATGGCCCGAGCCGTGTTGTCGAACAGCACCTGCTGCTGCGCCGGCGTCATCAGACGGAACAGATCGCCGGGCTGCTTGTAGTAATTGGCATCGTCGTCGCGGAAGTTCCACCAGTCCGCATCGCCATGGATCTTGAGCGGCGGCTCGCGGTACTCGGGCTGTTCCTGCCATTGGTGGAAACTGTTGGGCTCGTAGTGCGGGAGGCTGCCGTAGTTGCCGTCGACTCGACCGATGCCGTCGCGGTGATTGCTGTGCACGGGGCAACGCGCGGCATTGACGGGAATCTGCTGGTAGTTGGTGCCGAGCCGATAGCGCTGTGCGTCGGCATAGTTGAACAGGCGCGCCTGCAGCATCTTGTCGGGCGAGACGCTGATGCCGGGCACGAGATTGCTTGGCGCAAAAGCGCTCTGTTCGACGTCGGCGAAGAAGTTTTCCGGGTTGCGGTTGAGCTCGAACTCGCCGACTTCGATCAACGGGTAGTCGCCGTGCGGCCAGACCTTGGTCAAGTCGAACGGGTGATAGGGCACCTTCTCCGCGTCGGTCTCGGCCATCACCTGGATGTACATCGTCCACTTCGGGAAGTCGCCGCGTTCGATCGCGTCGTAGAGGTCGCGTTGATGGCTTTCGCGATCCTGGCCGACGAGTTGCGTGGCCTCGGCGTCGCTCAGGTTCCTGATGCCTTGCTGGGTACGGAAGTGGAACTTCACCCAATACCGCTCGCCTTTCGCGTTCCAGAAGCTGTAGGTATGCGAGCCGAAGCCGTGCATGTGCCGGTAACTGGCGGGAATGCCGCGTTCGCTCATCACGATCGTCACCTGGTGCAGCGCCTCGGGCAACAGCGTCCACCAATCCCAGTTGTTGGTGGCCGAGCGCAGGTTGGTGCGCGGATCGCGCTTCACCGCCTTGTTAAGGTCGGGGAATTTGCGCGGGTCGCGGATGAAGAACACCGGCGTGTTGTTGCCGACCATGTCCCAGTTGCCTTCCTCGGTGTAGAACTTCAGCGCGAAGCCGCGGATGTCGCGCTCGGCATCGGCCGCGCCGCGCTCGCCGGCCACGGTGGTGAAGCGGGCGAACATCTCGGTCTTCTTGCCGATCTTCGAGAAGATCGCGGCGCGCGTGTACTTCGTGATGTCGTGGGTGACGGTGAAGGTGCCGAACGCGCCGGAACCCTTGGCATGCATGCGCCGCTCCGGGATCACTTCGCGCACGAAGTTGGCGAGCTTCTCGTTGAGCCAAACGTCCTGCGCCAGCAACGGACCGCGCGGGCCGGCGGTCAGGCTGTTCTGGTTGTCCGGCACCGGAGCGCCGAAGTCGGTGGTCAGTTTCGTGGTCTTGGTCATGGCATTGTTCCCGGGCGTGGGCGAGTGATGAAACCACGGCGTCGCGCGGCGTTTCGCCGACGCAACAGCCGATCCGGAATGATCGGCCAGGACAAGTTAACAAATCCCTGCGATGGCGGGGAAATCGATTGATGCGATCGTTTGAATAGGCCGCGACTATGGCGGGCGAGCGTCGATCGCGGCGGCGGTTTTCCGAAATCGACCGCGCCTGCCCGAGCGCAGCCAACAAAATTGCCAGGAGCAATTTTTGACGTCGCGCAACGATGGCCCGAAGGGTTGCCGCCCGGGACAACGGCAACAAAAAACCCGCCTCTCGGCGGGTTTTTCGTCTCGATCGCGCGTGAGCGCGTTCGCGAGTGACTTACTTGATCTTGCCTTCCTTGTACTCGACGTGCTTGCGCACGACCGGGTCGTACTTCTTCACCAGCATCTTCTCCGGCGTGTTCTTCTTGTTCTTGTCGGTGGTGTAGAAGTGGCCGGTGCCGGCCGAGGAGATGAGACGGATCTTGTCGCGCTTGGATGCCATGATTCAGTTCTCCTCAGATCTTCTCGCCGCGCTTGCGCAGCTCGGCGATGACGACTTCGATGCCCTTCTTGTCGATCGTGCGCAGGCCGTGGTTCGACACGCGCAGGGACACCCAGCGGTTTTCGCTCGGCACCCAGAAGCGGCGCTCGTGCAGGTTCGGCAGCCAGCGGCGCCGCGTCTTGTTGTTGGCATGGGAAACGTTGTTGCCGGACTGGAAACTCTTGCCGGTGACTTGGCAGACCTTGGACATGCTGAACCTCGTGATTCTCGGTGCCGCCCTTGGCCAGGACGACGACGGCCCGGCGACGACGATGCGCCTTGCGATGCCGGAAGTCGCTTGAGTTCGCGCACGGGCGGATCGCACTACCGCGGTTCCGTGCGGCCCGAAGGGCCAGTCGATCTGAAGCGAGCCGGGCTTTATAGCCGAAATGCGCGTCCGCGGCAAGCCGGAAACCCCATTCGGCGCGGCCAGACGCAGGCGTCGCCGGTTCGCCAACCAACGACTCAGGCGGAGGGAAACCGGCGCCTGCGCGACCCGGCGCACCAGACCGGCGGGCGCGGCTGTGGCTGCTAAGCTCGATATTTTTGAGCCGAGGCGAGCATGCGCCCCGCCAGTGATGCCGACTTCGAACCCACCGACCCGGCCCTGCGCGAGGACGTGCGCCGGCTCGGCCGTCTCGTCGGCGAGCTGCTCGTCGAGCAGAACGGCGAAGCCTTCTACGCTCGCGTCGAAGCGGCGCGCACGACAGCCATCGCGCGGCGCCGCGAGGCCGCCTCGCTCGACGCACTGGCGCGCCAACTCGACGGCTTGGACGCGGCCACCGGGGAAGCCGTCGCGCGCGCGTTCACCACCTATTTCCAGGTGGTCAACATCGCCGAGCGCGTGCAGCGCATCCGGCGCCGGCGCAATTACCAGATCGCCGGTGCAGCGCCGCAACCCGACGGCCTGCACGACGTGCTGCTGCGCCTGCGCGAGGCCGGCATCGGCGCGGACGTCCTGTTCGCCACGCTGCCGCGCATCGACGTCGAACCCGTGCTCACCGCGCATCCGACCGAGGTGACGCGGCGCGTCCTGCTCGAGAAGGAACAGCAAATCGTGCGCGCGCTGGTCGCCGATCTGGTCGGCCCGCGCACCCCGGCCGAGCGCGAGGTCGATTGGGCGCGCCTGCGCATGGCGCTGACCAGCACTTGGCAGACCGCCGACGTCGCCAGCGAGCGTCCGGGCGTGCTCGACGAGCTCGAGCATGTCGACTTCTACCTCGCCGACCCGATCTACCGCGTCGTGCCAGCGCTCTATGAAGCGCTCGAACGCGCCGTCGTCGACGTCTACGGCGCCTGCCCCGCCCTGCCGCGGCTGCTGCGCTTCGCCAACTGGGTCGGCGGCGACATGGACGGCAATCCGAACGCGAACGCCGCGACCGTCGCGGCGGCGCTGCGCCGGCAGCGGCACGTCGTCATCGAGCGCTACCGCGCCGAATGCGCGCAGCTCGCGCGGCTGCTCACGCAGACGCTCGACCGCGTGGGCGTGTCCGCGGCGGTGCTCGAACGTCTCGACACGTATCGCGCGCTGCTGCCGCAGGCCGCGGCGAAGATCCGACCGCGCCACGCCGACATGCCGTACCGCAACCTGCTGCACCTCGTCGGCGCGCGGCTCGCGGCGAGCGCGCACGACGCCGCCGAGGGTTATTCCAATGCCGAGGAACTGGCCGATGACATCGAATGCATCGGTCGCAGCCTGCGCGAGCACGCCGGCGTGCATGCGGGCTGGTTCGCGGCGCGGCGCCTGCTCTGGCGCGTCCGCACGTTCGGCTTCCATCTGGCGCGGCTCGACACGCGCCAGGATGCGCGCCTGTATGCAGCGGCGCTTGCGGATGCCGTCGGATCGTGGCCCGACGATCCGATGGCGCGGTCGTGCGTCCTCGCACCATATGCGAGCGGCGAGCGCGAGTTGCCCGAAGCCGCTGCCGACAGCGCGCGTGGCGGCGCGCAGGCCGTGTTTGCCGCGCTAGCGCAGGCGCGGCGCAGCCACGGCGAGGACGCGCTCGGCATCCATATCGTGAGCATGGCCGGCTGCGTCGCCGACTTGCTCGGCGTGCTCGCGCTGGCGCGCGCCGGCGGACTCGTCGACGACACCCGCGCGGTGCCGCTCGACATCGCACCCCTGTTCGAGACGATCGGCGACCTGCGCGCCGCCGCGGCGACGTTCCGCGCACTGCTCGACGAACCGGTGTACCGCGCGCATCTCGCCGCGCGCGATGACCGCCAGATCGTCATGCTCGGTTATTCCGACAGCGCCAAGGACGGCGGCATCCTCGCCGCGCGCTGGGCCTTGCAGCGCGCGCAGGTCGAATTGCTCGAAGCGGCGCGCGAAGCTGGCGTGCGCATCGAGTTCTTCCACGGCCGCGGCGGCTCGGTCAGCCGCGGCGGCGGCAAGACTTCGCGCGCGGTCATGGCCGCGCCGCGCGGCGCGATCGACGGCCATCTGCGCGTTACCGAACAGGGCGAGATCATCCACCAGAAGTACGCCATCCGCGCGCTCGCGCTGCGCACCTTCGAGCAGACCGTCGGCGCGGTGCTGCTGGCGAGCTTGCGTCCGCGCGTACCCGAGCCGCGCGAGGCGCGCTGGCGCGAGGCGATGCACGCGCTCGCCGCGCATGGCGAACGCGCCTATCGCGACCTGCTGGAAACGCCGCGCTTCGCCGACTACTTCCGCGTCGCCACGCCGGTCGACGTGATCGAACGCATGACGCTCGGTTCGCGCCCGGCGCGGCGCGGCAGCGGCGGCATCGACTCGCTGCGCGCGATTCCCTGGGTGTTCGCGTGGACGCAATCGCGCGCCGGCCTCACCGGCTGGTACGGCGTCGGCAGCGCGATCGCGGCGATGCTCGACGCGGGCCACGAGGACACGCTGCGCGAAATGGCGCGCGACTGGGCCTTCTTCCGCACGCTCGTCGAAGATCTGGAAATGCTGCTCGCCAAGTGCGATCTCGATATCGCCGAACGCTACTCGCAACTGTCC
The DNA here is from genome assembly GCA_029779475.1 of Pseudomonadota bacterium. Lineage (GTDB taxonomy): Bacteria > Pseudomonadota > Gammaproteobacteria > Xanthomonadales > Rhodanobacteraceae > Dokdonella_A. Next base: position 23,983 of record JAKPAN010000284.1, on the reverse strand, counting down.
GGCGACCTGCATGACGTGTTCTTCCCGCGCATCCGCGCCGAGTTCGAGCGCAGCGTCGCCGGCGTGCTGCGCCTGCGCGGGCGCGAACGCCTGCTTGCCGACGATGCGCGGCTCGCGCAGTCGATCGCGTTGCGCAATCCCTATGTCGATCCCGTCAGCGTGGTGCAGGTCGACCTGCTGCGGCGCTGGCGCGCCGCGGATCGCAACGACGACGCATTGTTCGCCGCGCTCGTCGGCGGCGTGCACGGCGTCGCGCTGGCGCTGCAGAACACGGGCTGAGCGTCAGCCGCCGCCGAAGAACATGAGGTAGACGAGGCGCCCGTTTTCCAGCGAATCGCCGAAACCTTCGCCGGCCGTGTGCCAGAACCAAGGCCGCAGCAGCACGAGCCGGTTGAAGCGCATCGGGATGCGCATGGTCAGCTCCCACGCACTCTCGTCGTTGCTGTCGTTCTCGATGATGTCGCGGTGGAGTTCTTCCATCGACGCGTAGCCCATCGCATGGAGTTCTTCCATGCTGGTCGGGCCGCGCTCGGTGCCGGTGCGCTTGTGGCGGAAGAAATCGGTGCCGCCGCGGCAGTCCTCGGGACGCGAGAGGTAGAGGATGCCCGACCAGTACGACTGGTCGACGTGCACGCGCGCGCGGCCGACGTCGGCGGCGAGCGTGATGCGGCATTTCGCGTGCGACTGCGGCGGCGTGAGCAGGCGCAGCGGTTCGCCGACGAGGCGCGACACCTGCGGCAGCAGTCCGTCGACGTTGATGCGTTCGAGCGAATTGCGCCCCGGGAACGCGCCGTCCTGCGGCGGATAGGTCAGGCGCAGCGCGGCATCGCGCAATTCTTGCGGATTGCCGAGGAAATCATCGGCGATGATGATCGAAGCGGCCATCGGCTCACAGCTCGCGCACGTCGGTGCGTTTGGCGCGCTTGATGAGCCAGCCGACGCCGCGCAGGTCGGCAATGCCGACGAGCGCGCGATTCAGGTTGTTGTACTTGGACACGCCGGCGCCGCGTGCGCGGTGATTGACCGGCACCGACTTCACCTGCCAGCCGGCGCGCTGCATGAGCGCGGGCAGGTAGCGATGCATGTGGTCGAAATACGGCAGGTCGAGGAACGCGTCGCGCTCGAACAGCTTGATGCCGCAGCCGGTGTCGGGCGTTTCGTCGCGCAGCAGGCGCGAGCGGATCGCGTTCGCCCACTTCGACGCCCAGCGCTTGCTGCCCGAATCCTGGCGGTTCACGCGCCAGCCGGCGAACAGTTTGATCGACGCAGGCGAGGCGTCGCGCATCGCGACGAGTTTCGGAATGTCGGCCGGATCGTTCTGACCATCGCCGTCGAGTGTGGCGATCCACGCGCCGCGCGCGGCCTTGACGCCGTTGCGGATCGCCGTGCTCTGCCCGCTTTGCGACACGTGGCCGATCACGCGCAGTTCCGGCGTCGCCGCCTTCGCCTGCGCGAGCACGTCGCGCGAATCGTCCTTGCTCGCGTCGTCGACGTAGACGATCTCGAAATCGACCTTGCCGCGCAGCGCGGCGACGATCTCGCCGATCAGCGGCGTGATGTTGTCGCGCTCGTTGAAGACGGGGACGACGACGGAAAGTTCGGGCATGTGGCGACGGGCCGGCACGGAAAGCGGCGCATTATCGCCGATCGCGGCAAGCTGCGCCGCGCCGACGCTCACTGCTCGCCGATGGCAGCGCCTTGCGGGCCTTCGATCGCGTTGCGCCACGCGTTTTCGATCGCGCCGAATGCGCGATCTTCGCGCGCGACCATGACCAGCGCGCCACGCTCCATCGGCACCGCACGGGCGACGAGATCGTCGCGGCGCAGGCTTTCGCTGGCGCGTTCGCGCGCGCCGGGCACGTACATGACGCTGACCGGGCCGCCGGATTCGGGCATGACCATGTGCACGATCGGCGTGCCGCCGATGGCGCACTTGGCGACATAGGCGACATCGGCCGGCGGCGCGGCGACGAGATGCACGCCACGCGCGGCGAAGGTGGCTTCGACATCGGCGCGCGGCAACGGCGTCTTCAGGCCGAGCGCGTCGTGCTCGTCGGGTGCGACGACATGCGCGATCGCGAGCGCGGGCAGCGAGTTCGCATTCGCGCGCCAATGCGTGAGGCCGAGCGCAACGACGAGCACCGCGGCGGCGGCGAGCGCGAGCCACGCGCCCTGGCGCCGACGGGCGCGACGCAGCGGCCGCACGCCGGCTTGTGCCGAGGCGATACGCGCCGGCGGTGCGACGGCCGGCACGGCTTCCAGGTCGACCCGCGACGCGGCCAGCACGCGCGCGACGAGATCGGCGGGCACGGGAACGTGGAGCGCATCGACCAAGCGGCGCTCGAGCGCCTGCGCCTGCGCGAGTGCGCGAGTGCAGTGCGCGCAGCCGGACGCGTGCGCGCGCATGTCCGCGTCGAGCGCGTTCGGATCGGTGCCGAGGCGGCGCTGGAACTCAGCGCAATCCATGCGCCACCTCCTTGCCGTCGCCGTCGAGGAGTTCCTTGAGTTTCTGCCGCGCGCGGAACACTTGCGTCATGACCGCCGATTCGCTGATCTCGAGTTGCTGCGCGATTTCCGCGCAGGAAAATCCGCCAAGCACCTGCAGCACGAGCGGTTCGCGGTATTTCGGCTCGAGCCGCGCGATCGCCGCGCGCAGGGCGGCGTTCTCGCCGCGGCCATCGGGGCCGGGCGCTTCATCGTGCAGTTCGAGTTCGTCGATGTCGGTGCTCGGCATGGGTTTGCGTTCGTACAGGCGTGCATGCTCGCGGCGCAGGATCGTCGCCAGCCAGGCTTTCGAAGCGGCCGCGTCGCGCAACGCGTCGAGCGAACGCCATGCGCGCAGGAACGTCTCCTGCACGAGATCCTGTGCGAGCGCGTCCTGACCGCAAAGCCAGTATGCGTGGCGATAGAGTTCGGCCGAATGGGCCTGCACGAGCGTCTCGAATTGCCGGCGACGGTTGTCCGCCGATCCTGTAGACCGGGTCTCGCCGCGTTGGCTTGCATCTTCCGTCATGCGTTGTGCCTGGGCCTTATCTCGCGACGCCGTCGAAGCTGTCCTGAAAGATCGTGTCTGCCTGCACGATGATGATGCCCGACATGCCCGTTCCGCCGGGCCCACCGTGATTGTTGCAGTAAAAACGGAATTCGCCAGCGGTGTTGAACGTCTGCGTGCAATTCGCGTCGCACGAAAAACTGCCGTCGTCGGAGCGCAGCGGGTGAAAGCTGCTCGCCGTGAAGCTGACGGAATCGCCCGACACGATCGTCAGCGTGTTCGGCGTGTAGGTGAATCCCGAAATGCCAACCTGATGCGTGGTTCCACCCATCACGGCGATGGGCGCGGACGCGTCGCGACCCGCGCCGCCAGGGGCAGACACGCCTTGGTCGGTGGCGAAGGCGGACAGGGCAACCAGCGCGGAAGCGCCGGCGACGAACGCGAGCAAGGTGCGCATACAGACTCTCCACGAACGGGGAAGCTGCCGGATGACGCAGGTGCGGCCGACGGTTGCCGCATTGACCCGGATTGCGACGGATTCAGCGAATCCGCCCGAGCAGACCGTCCAGCTCGTCGAGGCTATGGTAGTGGATGATCAGCCGGCCGCGGCCGCTCTTGGCGTACGCGACCTGCACGCGCGTGGCGAGCTTTTCGGCGAGGTCGCGTTCGAGCGCGGCGATGTTGGGGTCGCGCTTGGCCGACGGCACCGCGGATTTCGACGCGAGTGCGACGCGGCGCGCGGCTTCTTCGAGTTCGCGCACGCTCCAGTCGTTGTCGGCGGCCTGCTGCGCGAGCGCGACGGCGCGCGCATCGGGCGTCACGGCCGCGAGCGTACGCGCGTGGCCCATCTGCAGGCGGCCGGCGTCGAGCAGGCGTTTGATCGGTTCGGGCAGGTCGAGCAGGCGCAGCAGGTTCGACACCATCGCGCGCGAACGGCCGACGGCTTCGGCGGCACGTTCGTGGGTGAGTCCGAATTCCTCGATGAGGCGCGCGAGCGCCTGCGCTTCCTCGAGCGGAGAAAGATCTTCGCGCTGGATGTTTTCGATCAGCGCCATCGCGACGACGGCTTGCTCGGGCACGCTTTTCACGAGCGCGGGCACTTCGCCGAGCCCGGCCTTCTGCGCGGCGCGCCAACGGCGTTCGCCGGCGATGAGTTCGTAGCGATCCTTGCCGATCTCGCGCACGACGACGGGCTGGATCAGCCCCTGCGCCTTGATCGAGGCGGCGAGTTCGTCGAGCTTGGCATCGTCGAACAGGTGCCGCGGCTGGTACTTGCCTGGCACGATCGCGGTGACGGCGAGCGTGCGCAATTCGCCTTCGTTCTCGCTGTCCGCCGATGCCGACGGCGCGCCGCCGCCGAGCAGTTCGTCGAGGCTGCGTCCGAGTCCCAGGCCGCGTTTCTTGGTCGCCATGTCGGTTTTCCGTGTGTGCGCGGTCAGCGCGCGGCCGCGCCGGCGCGGCGCATCATTTCGCCGGCGAGGCCTTGGTAGGCGAGCGCGCCGCGCGATTCGGGATCGTAGAGGTTGATCGGCTTGCCATGGCTCGGCGCTTCGGCCAGGCGCACGTTGCGCGGAATGATCGAGCGCAGCACCTTGTCGCCGAAATGCTTGGTGAGTTGCAGCGAGACTTCGTTGCCGAGGTTGTTGCGCGTGTCGTACATGGTGCGCACGAGACCTTCGACTTCGAGCGCGGGATTGAGGCGCATGCGCACGGCCTTGATCGTGTTGAGCAGGTCGGACAGGCCTTCGAGCGCGAAGTATTCGCACTGCACGGGAATGAGCACGCCGTGCGCGGCGGTGAGCGCGTTGACGGTGAGCAGGCCGAGCGTCGGCGGACAGTCGACGAGCACGGTGTCGTAGCGGTCGCCGAGTTTGGCGAGGTGATCCTTGAGCCGCGATTCGCGCGCCAGCGCGTCCATGAGCTTGATCTCGGCGGCGGTGAGGTCGGCGCTGCCGGGCAGCAGGTCGAAGCCGGCTTCCGTCTTGACGATCGCGTTCTCGATCGGCGCTTCATCGAGCAGCACGTCGCAGCCGTTCGGCCGCGCGGTGCGCTTGTCGATGCCGGAAGCCATCGTCGCGTTCGCCTGCGGATCCATGTCGACGAGCAGCACGCGCCGCGACGACTCGGCGAGCGCCGCGGCGAGGTTGACCGCCGTCGTCGTCTTGCCGACGCCGCCTTTCTGGTTGGCGATCGCGATGATGCGCATCATGGCCGTGCCCGTGTCCCTAGCTCCCCGGCAGGGGCGCCGGAACCGGCAATTATCACCACGCAGCGCTCCGCCTCCAAACCGGGCACCGCGAGCGGCTGCACCGAGCGCACCGCGAACGGCGGTTTTACCGTGTCCAGCTCGTCCTGCGCGACGCGGCCCTTGAGCGCGAGCCAGACGCCGCCCGGCGCGAGCAGATGGCCGCCCCAGCCGAGCATGTCGGACAGGCTCGCGAAGGCGCGAGCGGTGACGCAGTCGTAGACGCCTTCGACGTTTTCGACGCGGCCTTCGACCACTTGAACGTTGTCGAGCTTGAGCTCGCGCACGGCTGCGCGCAGGAACCGCGTCTTCTTGCCGTTGGAGTCGACCAGCGTGACGCGCCGGCGCGGCGCGGCGATCGCGAGCGGAATGCCGGGCAAACCGGGTCCGGTACCGAGGTCGGCGAGCGTCTCGCCGGATACGAACGGCGCGACCGCGAGCGAATCGAGCAGATGGCGCGTGACCATCTCCAGCGGATCGCGCACGGCGGACAGGTTGTACGTCGCGTTCCAGCGCGCGAGCAAGGCGAGATAGTCGAGCAGGCGCTCGACCGCGTCGGTCGCAAGGTCACAGTCGAGCGCGGCGAGCCCCGCGACGAGGCGCTGCCGCAGCAGGTCGCGGTCGGTCATGGGCGCGCGCAAAGCCGGGGCCGCGCAGTATCGGTTGCGCGGCGCGGCGAATCCAGCGGGAAATCAGCGACTGCCGCCGCAGGCGCTTGCTCAGCCGAGGTCGACGCGGGCGACGAACACGCCGCTCTCGCGCAGGCGCGCGTTGAGCGCCTGCTTGAGCCAGCGTGCGCGCGTGGCCGTGTCGGCGGGGAAATCCACCTGATCGACGGCGCTGCGCGTCGCATCGCCGAGCATGCAGCCGAGGTCGTCGAGCACGCGTTCGGCGCGGGCAGCGTCGAGCACCTGATAGAACACCGTGGCGCGCAGCGGAATGCCGTCGCGTTCGAGGCCGTCGACAACGAGCGACGCGCCGGCGAGGTTGATCTTGCGCGCGATGCGCTCGACCAGCGGCAGCACGAAATGCGTGCCCGGCCCGACGCGGCGCACATGGCCGCCGACGCGGCGCAGCGCGTAAACCTGACCCTCGGGGATACGCAGGATCGACGCGGCCACCAGGGCGAGGGCGGCGGCAATGCACAACATCCAGATCAGCGGGGGCAGCATTTTCTTGTTTTCCTGAAACGACAACGTGTTACACGACAAACCTCATGTAACCGATGGAACCACATCCGCGTCGGCATAACAACTATTTAACTGAATCGCGCCTGCACGGCCGCAACGACGAGATTCACGCCCGAAGCGGCCGCGGCGCGGGCGCCGCCTGCCGGTTCGGTGCCGAAGCAGCGGCGATACAATGGCCGTTTTCGCTCGAAGTCCGACCTGCCATGACCTACCCGAACATCCGCATGCGCCGCATGCGCCGCGACGCGTTCTCGCGCGCGCTCATGCGCGAAACCGACCTGCTGCCGTCCGACCTGATCCTGCCCGTGTTCGTGCGCGAAGGCCGCGACGTCGCCGAAGCGGTGCCGTCGATGCCCGGCGTCGAGCGCGTCTCGATCGACCGCCTGCTGCGCATCGCCGAACAGGCGCAGCAGCTCGGCGTGCCCGCACTCGCGCTGTTCCCGGTCACGCCAGCGGAGGCGAAATCGCTCGACGCGCGCGAGGCGTGGAATGCGGATGGCCTCGTCCAGCGCACGGTGCGCGCGCTCAAGAAGGAATTTCCCGAACTCGGCGTCATCACCGACGTCGCGCTCGACCCGTTCACCACGCACGGCCAGGACGGCCTCATCGACGATAGCGGTTACGTCGTCAACGACATCACCGTCGAAGCGCTGGTCAAGCAAGCCGTCTCGCACGCCGATGCCGGCGCCGACATCGTCGCGCCGTCGGACATGATGGACGGCCGCGTCGGCGCGATCCGCGCGGCGTTCGAAGCTGCGGGCCACATCCACACGCGCATCCTCGCCTATTCCTCGAAATACGCGTCTGCGTTCTACGGCCCGTTCCGCGACGCGCTCGGCTCGGCCGGCAACCTCGGCAAGGGCAACAAATACACGTACCAGATGGATCCGGCCAATTCCGACGAGGCGTTGCGCGAGATCGCGCTCGATCTCGACGAAGGCGCCGACATGATCATGGTCAAGCCGGCGATGCCGTACCTCGACATCGTGCGCCGCGCGAAGGATCGCTTCGGCGTGCCGACGTTTGCCTACCAGGTCAGCGGCGAGTACGCGATGCTGAAAGCGGCATTCCAGAACGGCTGGCTCGACGAGCGCGCCTGCGTGCTCGAAGCGCTGACCGGCATCCGCCGCGCCGGCGCCGACGCGATCCTCACCTATTTCGCGCTCGACGCAGCGCGCTGGTTGAGCAAATGAGATTTGCGCGATAGAGGTTGAAACACGGAGCACACGGAGAAAACCGGAATTCTCGGATTTTCCCTTCGTGTTCTTCGTGTCCTTGGTGTTTCGAGCTCTTGCTCTTCGAGCAGACATCGAAAGCAAAAGACTGAAACATGAAGGACACGAAGAACACGAAGGAGAAGATCAGGAGCTTTTTTCTTTCTCCGTGTGCTCGGCGTGCTCCGTATTTCAATCTCTTGATCTTCCGCCTCCGAAAACCCGCACCATGCCCCGCTACGCCGTCTTCGGCCAACCCATCGCCCATTCGCAGTCGCCGCGCATCCACGCGATGTTCGGCGCGCAGCTCGGCATTGCGGTCGACTATCGCGCGATCGAAGCCGGCCACGGTGGCTTCACGCACGCGCTCGACGCGTTCGCGCGCGACGGCGGCGTCGGCGCGAACGTCACGCTGCCGCTCAAGGCAGACGCGTTCGCGCTCTGCGCCACGCGCAGCGACCGCGCGCAGCGCTGCGGCAGCGTCAACACGCTTGTCCGTGATGGCGACGACTGGCGCGGCGACAGCACCGACGGTATCGGATTCCTGCGCGATCTCGAACGCCTCGGCTTCGACGCATGCGGTCGTCGCGTGCTGCTGCTCGGCGCGGGCGGTGCAGCGCGCGCGGTCGCTTTCGCGCTCGCCGACGCGGGCGCGCGCGAACTGATGATCGTCAACCGCACGCGCGAGCGCACGACGGAACTCGCGCGGGCGCTGCGATTCGACGGCGCGTTCGGCTGCGAACTGGCGCAGGTCGGCACGCTCGACGGCCGCTACGACCTCGTCGTCAATGCGACCTCCGCGGGCCACGACGGCGAAGCGTTTGCACTACCGCCGCGCTTGCTCGAACGCGACGCGCTCGGCTACGACCTGTCCTACGGCCGCGCCGCGCAATCGTTCCTCGCCTGGGCGCGCGAAGCCGGCGCGAAAACCGCGAGCGACGGCCTCGGCATGCTCGTCGAACAAGCCGCCGAATCCTTCGCGATCTGGCACGGACGACGCCCGGATACCGGCGCCATCCTCGCCGCGCTGCGCGATTGACGATGGACTGCCGCCCACGCTGCGGCGCCTGCTGCATCGCGCCGTCGATCTCGTCGCCGATCCCGGGCATGCCGTTCGGCAAGCCGGCCGGGATTCCCTGCGTGCAGCTGACCGACGACCTGCGTTGCGCGATCTTCGGCACGCCCGAACGCCCCGCGGTATGCGGCCAGTTGCGTCCATCGCCCTCGATGTGCGGCGCCGACCGCGACGAGGCCCTGCGTTACCTGACCGAACTCGACGCTGCCACCCGCCCGGCCTGACGCACGCACGCACGCACGCAGCGGCATTGTTCGCGACGCGATCGTCCGCCGTGCCATGACCGCGCCGCCAGCCGGGTCTACCCTTTGCGCAAGACTGGAAATCCGCCGCGACGGCCGCAGTTCAAACGGCCGCCCGCCCGCTGCGGGCGATCCGTGCCGCCATCCATCCACCCCGAGGACACCCCATGACAACCAAAGCCTACGGCACGCACGCCGCCGACAAACCGTTCGAACCCATCGACATCGAGCGCCGTGCGCCTGGCGCGCGCGACGTGCAGATCGAGATCGCCTACTGCGGCGTCTGCCATTCCGACCTGCACACGGCGCGTTCGGAATGGGGCGGCACGCGGTATCCCTGCGTGCCGGGCCACGAGATCGTCGGCCACGTCAGCGCGGTCGGCACGGACGTGAAAGGCTTCAAGGTCGGCGACACGGTCGGCGTCGGCTGCCTCGTCGGCAGTTGCCAGCATTGCGCAGCCTGCGACGAAGGACTCGAACAGTATTGCGAGAACGGCTTCGTCGGCACCTACAACGGCGCGACGAAGGATGCGCCAGGCTACACGCTCGGCGGGTATTCGCAGCGCATCGTCGTCGACGAGAAATTCGTGCTGCACATCCGCCATCCGAAAGAGCAGCTCGCCGCGGTCGCGCCGCTGCTGTGCGCGGGCATCACGACCTATTCACCGCTGCGCCACTGGAACGTCGGCCCGGGCAAGAAGGTCGGCATCGTCGGCATCGGCGGACTCGGCCACATGGGCATCAAGATCGCGCATGCGATGGGCGCGCACGTCGTCGCCTTCACGACCAGCGAAAGCAAGCGCCAAGACGCGAAGGATCTCGGCGCGGATGAAGTCGTGATCTCGAAAGACGCGGCGCAGATGAAGGCCCACGCGGGCACGTTCGATTTCATCCTCGACACCGTTGCCGCGAGCCACGACCTCGACGCGTTCTCGTCCCTGCTCAAGCGCGACGGCACGCTCGTGCTGGTCGGTGTGCCCGAACATGCCCATCCGTCGCCGAACGTCGCCAACCTCATCTTCAAGCGCCGTGCGATCGCCGGCTCGCTGATCGGCGGCCTGCCGGAAACGCAGGAAATGCTCGACTTCTGCGCCGACAAGGGCATCGTCGCCGACATCGAGATGATCCGCGCGCAAGACATCGACCGCGCTTACGACCGCATGGTCAAGAGCGACGTGAAGTATCGCTTCGTCATCGACAACGCGAGCATGGGCTGATCGTTTGACCCCGAGCGGTCGCGCCTTGCAGGGACGCTCGAAGGCGCGACCGCTTTTCGGAAACGTCGGTGCCGCTACATCGCCGCTTCGGCGAGATAGCGGTTCTTGAGCTTCACGTAATGCCGCGCCGAGTAGTACAGGCGCTCGATTTCCTGGTCGGTGAGCTTGCGCACGCAGCGCGCGGGATTGCCGAGCCACAACTCGCCTTCACCGACGATCTTGCTCGGCGTGACCAGCGCGCCGGCGCCGATCATGCTGTGCTTCTTGACCAGCACGCCGTCGAGCACGGTTGCGTGCATGCCGATCAGGCAGGCGTCCATGATCGAGCACGCATGCAGCACGGCGCCGTGGCCGACCGTGACGTCCGCCCCGATGTGCAGCGGAAATCCGCCGAGCGTGTAGTCGCCGTCATGCGTGACATGCAGGATCGCGCCGTCCTGGATGTTCGTGCGCGCGCCGATCTTGATGTAGTGCACGTCGCCGCGCGCGACTGCGCACGGCCAGATCGACGCGTCCTCGCCGATCTCGACGTCGCCGATCACGTGCGCCGCCGCGTCGATGTAGACGCCCGCGGCGATGCGCGGGCTGACGTTCTGGTAACTCCTCACGCTCATCGTTCGCTCCCCTGCGCCGCCTCCGCGACGCGTTCGCGCACTATGCCCGCCGGTCGCGGCCCCGCATACTGCTTGATTTCACAGTTCACCCCCTCCAGTTTTAGCGCTCCACCCGAGGTATCCGCATGACCAATCCCCTGCTCGAAGGCGGCGCCTTGCCGCGTTTTTCCGCGATCCGCCCCGAACATGTCGAACCCGCCGTCGACGCCGTGCTCGCGGATTACCGCGCGCGCATCGACGCGCTGCTCGCGAACGAGGCGACGCGCGACTTCGACGGCGTACTGGGTCTCGGCGAAACGCTCGAAGATCGCTTGAACCGCGTCTGGGCGCCGGTGTCGCACCTGCACGGCGTCGCCGACTCGGACGAACTGCGCAAGGCGTACTCGGCCGCGCAGGAGAAGATCGTCGACTTCAGCAGCGAACTCGGCCAGAACCGCGCGTTGTACGCCGCCGTCGAAGCCGTCGCGCAACGCACCGACACCGCCGCGCTGCCGCGTCCCGCGCGCGCGCTCATCGCGCACGAGCTGCGCGACTTCAAGCTCTCCGGCGTCGCGCTCGAAGAACCCGCGCGCTCACGTTTCCGCGAGATTTCCAGCGAACTCGCCAAGCTCGCCACCGAATTCGAGGAAGCCGTGCTCGACGCGACCGACGCGTGGAGCGAAGCGATCACCGACGACTCGAAACTCGCCGGCATCCCCGAATCGGGCCGCGCCGTGCTGCGCGCCTACGCCGAAGAAAAGCGCGCCGACGGCTGGCTCGTCACGCTCAAGCAGCCGAGCGTGCAAGCCGTGCTGAGCTATGCCGACGACCGCGCCCTGCGCGAACGCGTCTATCGCGCCTACCAGACGCGCGCCTCGGACCAAGGCCCGAACGCGGGCGAATTCGACAACTCCGCGCGCATCGAGAAGATCCTCGCGCTGCGCCACGAAGCAGCACAGCTGCTCGGCTTCCGCGACGCCGCCGAGGAATCGCTGGCGACCAAGATGGCGCCGTCGTCGGACGCCGTACTCGCCTTCCTGCACGACCTCGCCGCGCGCGCGAAACCCGTCGCGCTGCGCGAACTCGACGAGCTGCGCGCGTTCGCGCGCGACGAACTCGGCCTGCCCGATCTGCAAGCCTGGGACGTGCCGTACGCGGCGGAAAAACTGCGCGAGAGGAAATACGCGCTCAACGAGGAGGAACTCAAACCGTACTTCGCGCTCGACGCCGTGATCGACGGCTTGTTCGCGATCACGCAGCGCGTGTTCGGCGTGTCGCTGCGCCGTCGCGACGATGTCGACGTCTGGCATCCGGACGTGCGCTATTACGACCTCGTCGACGAAAGCGGCCGCGTCTTCGCTGGCGCCTATGTCGACCTCTACGCGCGCAGCGGCAAGCGCGGCGGCGCGTGGATGGACGTCTGCGTCAACCGCTTCCGTCACGATGGCGTACTGCAACAACCGGTCGCGTTTCTCACGTGCAACTTTGCTCCTCCGACCGCGACCACGCCGTCGCTGCTCACGCACGACGACGTGCTCACGCTGTTCCACGAATTCGGCCATGGCCTGCACCATCTGCTCACCGAAGTCGACCTGCCCGGTGTCGGCGGCATCAACGGCGTCGAGTGGGATGCGGTCGAATTGCCGAGCCAGTTCATGGAGAACTTCGGTTGGCAGCGCGAGGCGCTCGACCTCTTCGCGCGCCACTGGCAAACCGGAGAAAAACTGCCCGACGAACTCTTCGCGCGCATGCAGGCGGCGCGGCATTTCCACGCCGGCCTGTTCCTCGTGCGCCAGCTCGAATTCGGCCTCTTCGATTTCCGCATCCACCGCGAATTCGATCCGGCGCGCGGCGCGCGCGCGATGGAAACCCTGCGCGAAGTGCGCGACGAAGTCGCCGTCATCCATCCGCCGCAATGGCAGCGTTTCCCGCACGCGTTCACGCACATCTTCGCGGGCGGCTACGGCGCTGGTTACTACAGCTACCTCTGGGCCGAAGTGCTGTCCGCCGATGCGTTCGGCAAGTTCGAGGAAGCCGGCGTGTTCGACCGCGCAACAGGCAGGGCCTATCGCGAGACGATCCTCGCCGTCGGCGCGTCGCGGCCCGCACTGGAGAGCTTCGTCGCATTCCGCGGACGCGAGCCGACGCCCGACGCGCTGCTGCGCAGTTACGGTCTCGCGGCCTGACGGCCGTCCGCACCATTCCGATGTCGCGACGGGCGCTCCGTCGCGACGCTGATGTAACATGCGATGCCCTTTCGGCACGCACGCCACTACTCAGGGGTCGCATGCTCGCTCATCATCACGAACCGCATCGCAGCAGCCGTGTCGGCTGGCTGCGCGCCGCCGTGCTCGGCGCCAACGACGGCATCGTTTCCACCGGCAGTCTGATCGTCGGCTTCGCCAGCGCCGGTGCGGAGCACCGTGCGATCCTGCTGGCGGGCGTGGCGGGACTCGTCAGCGGCGCGCTGTCGATGGCGGCTGGCGAGTACGTCTCGGTCAGCTCGCAGGCCGACACCGAGGACGCCGATCTCGCGCTCGAACAACGGCAGCTCGCGCGCGCGCCCGAGGCCGAACTCGAAGAACTCGCCGACATCTACGTGCAGCGCGGACTGGATGCGCACCTCGCGCGCCAAGTCGCCGAACAGTTCACCGCGCACGACGCGCTCGGCGCCCATGCCCGCGACGAAATCGGCATCACGCAGGAACTGCGCGCGCAACCCTTGCAGGCCGCCGCCGCATCGGCCGCCGCGTTCGCCACCGGCGCCGCATTGCCGCTGCTGGTTATCTTCGTGGCGCCGCTGCCGAAGCTCACGATGACCGTGATCGCCATTTCGCTCATCGCGCTCGCCCTGCTTGGCGCGAGCGCGGCACGCGCGGGCGGCGCCCACGTCTTGCGCGGTGCCGTGCGCGTCGTGTTCTGGAGCGCGCTGGCGATGGCGGCGACGGCAGGGATCGGAAAGCTGTTCGGAGTCTAATCGCGGCTTCCGCGCAGTACCGCATCCATCACCGCGCTCGTGCGCGTCGCGCTGACCGCGGTGGACGGGCACGCGCCGGTTTCGCCGCGCAGTTCGCGCACGACGGTTTCGATGAGCGGCTGCTGGATGTGCGCGGGATTGTCGATGCGGATTTCACGCGTTCCCGCCGCGTTCTCCACGAGGATCGGCCCGTCCCCGAACGTGGCGACGCGCAGACGGCCGCCATCGCCGACGATCTCGATGCGGTCTTCGTGTTGCAGCGAGCCGAAATTCCACAGGCCGGTGCCGAGCATGCCGTTGTCGAACGCGAAGGACATCGCGACCGTGTCCTCGGGCGGATAGGCACTGAGCTGGTTGCTCGTCGAGCCGTGCACGCGACGCAGCGGGCCGAACAGCCAGTCGAGCAGGTCGAGCGTGTGGCAGCCGATGTCGACGAAGATGCCGCCGCCGGAAATCTCCGGGCGCACGTGCCAGGGCAGGTTCGCCGCATCGTGATAGCGTGGATGATGCGGTTCGTGCAGCACGACGCTGACGATGCGCGGCGTGCCGATCGCGTGCTCGTCGATCAGCAACTCGCGCACCCTGCGGAACCGCGGCAGCGCGCGGCGGTAGTAGGCGACGAACACGGGCACGTTCGCGGCGCGTCCCGCGGCGACGATCTCCTCGCATTCGGCGGCGTTCATCGCAAAAGGCTTTTCGACGTAGACGGGCTTGCCGGCCGCGATCGCGAGCAGCGCGTAACGCTTGTGCGAAGACGGCGGCGTGGCGACGTAAACGGCGTCCACGTCCGCGTCGGCGACGAGTTTTTCCGCATCGTCGTACCAGTGCGGAACGCCGTGGCGACGCGCGTAGTCACGCGCCTTGTCGCCGTCGCGGCGCATGACGGCGACGAGCTGCGAATGCGGAACCTTCTGGAAGGCGGGGCCGCTTTTCACTTCGGTCACGTTGCCGCAACCGATGATGCCCCAGCGCACGGTGTCGAGCGTCATCGCGTCGTGAATTCCTTGCGGATGAAGGCCTGGTGATGCGCGTGATAGACGTCCATCTGCGGATGCTTCGCGCGCTCGGCGAGATGCTTTTCCAACGCCGCGCGCACGTCGGTGTCGAGCGTGGCGAGATACGCGGGCGTGTATTCGTGGCGGTCGAGCACCGCAAAATGCGGCGTCGGCGCGTGCAGCGTCGAGTGGAAACCGAAGTGCAGCGTGACGCGTTTGTGAGCGAGCACGCCGCCATAACCGCGATGGATCGCGTAGTTGTTATAGAACACGGCGTGGCCGGGCGGCGCGACGATCTGGCGGCCGGCGGCGAGCGGCGCGTCCACCGGCGCGATGCGCACGTCGACGCCGAAGATCGCTCGCTCATCGGCGTCGAACGCGCGGCGATGGCTGCCGGGCACGATCCACAAACAACCGTCATCGCACAGCGGCAGGTTGACCTGCACGTAGTTGTGAAAGTGCGTTTCGCTGAACCACGCCGGGTCGATTTCGTCGTCCGGGATCTGCATGAGATCAGGGTGCCAACCCTGCCGGTAATCGACGCCCGCGTCGCCGTAAAACAGCGAGGCGCCGTCGATGACGATGTCGCCGCCTCCGAGCAGCTCGCCGACGACGCCGGTGATGCGCGCGTCGCAGATGAGGTTCTGGATCGCGCGGACGTCCTTGCCGGGTTGCAGGAATTGCAGGTTGAACATGCGTGCGCCGGCATCGCGTTCGCGCACGGCGGCTTCGACCTGCGCGATGCGCTGCGCGACTTCGTCCGCCGCGAGCACGGGTTTGACGAGATAACCCTGCTCGCGGAACTGGCGCTTTTCGGTGTCGGTGAGCATGCGGCCGATTGTACGGCTGCGCGTCGCCTCGCGCGGCGTCACTCCGCCGCTTTGACGCCTTCCGTCTCGCGCGTGAGCTGCGCCTGTTTTTCCGGCGTGAGCTTGAGGATGCCGTGGCGGATTTCGCGGCTGAGAATGACGCGCGCGTCCTTGGCGACCTCTTCGAGCGAGGCGTCGAAGTCGAGCTTGCCATCGTCGCCGCTCCACACCACGCGGCGTTCGCGCAGCTTCTGGATGAAGCCGCGGAACAGCGCCTTGTCGAAGAATTCCGGCGCGTTGAGCTCCTGCAACAGCGACAGACGCTGCGCGCTGAGCGTGCACAGGTTTTCGAGTTCGGCGGCGGTGAGCGAGCGCGGGCCGTTCTTCACGAGCAGGGCGAGCGCGATGTAGTAGCGCTCGATCGCGGGCAGAAGGTTGTCGGCGAGCGCACGCAGGCGGAACGCGCCGTCGCTCTGGCCGGGGCCGCGGCCGACGATGCGGCCATCGCCGCTCGCTTCGAGCAGGCCCTGCGCGACGAAGAAATCGAGCGTCTGCTGCAGGCGCGCGACGAATTCGTCCTCGCTCCACGGCAGGAACAATTCCGCCTGCACGAACGGATAGACGATGCGGCCGAGGCGCAGGATCGAGGCGCGCCCGATCTTGCGGTTGTTGTTGAAGCAGCACGCGACCCACGCCGCGGTCGCGAACAGATGCGAGACGTTGTTGCGGAAATAACTGAGCAGGATGCCGGGCTTTTCGTCGACGGTGAGCACGTCGCCGAGCGGATGCGCGACGCGGCGGATCCACTGCATGTTCTCGCCGTAGGCGATGATCTCCTGCGCCGACAAAGGCGTGACCGTGATGCGATCGGAATACGGCAGCGCGACGAGCAGGCTTTTCGACAATTCGATCTGCGCGAGAAGATCGGCCTCCGACATCGCGTGCTTGCGCGTGGCGAGCAGCGCGACGCCGAGCAGGTTGATCGGATTGACGTCCGCGGCGCGGTTGATGTTGACGAGGATGCGCTCGCCAAGCACGTCGACCGCGCCCTTGAGCCATTGCGGCTTGGCTTCCGGATCGGCGGTGGCCTGTTTCCAGTCCGGCGCGACTTCGTCGAGCAGCGGCTTGAGGAACACCGCTTCGCCGAAATTGACCGACACCGCGCCGTAATTGCGCCGCAGCGCGCCGAGGCTGCGGATCAGGCCGCCCCAGGATTCCTTTTCCTTCGGCTTGCCGGACAGTTCGCCCGCGTAGGACTCGCCCTCCATGATCTTTTCGTAGCCGATGTAGACCGGCTGGAACACGACCGGGCGATCGGGCTGGCGCAGGAAGCTGCGCAGCGTCATCGACAACAATCCGCCGCGCGCCTCGAGCATGCGTCCCGTGCGCGAGCGGCCGCCTTCGATGAAATACATCAGCGAGATGCCGCGCGCGATGAGCTGGCTCATGTACTCGCGGAACACCGTCGAATAGAACGGATCGCTGAAACTGCGGCGCAGGAAGAACGCGCCACCACGGCGCAGCAGCGGGCCGATCAGCGGCAGGTTGAGGTTGACGCCCGCGGCGATGTGCGGCACGGCGAGGCCGTTGCGGTAGAGCAGGTACGGCAGCAGCGCATCATCCGTCGTGCTGCGGTGGCAGGGCACGAAGATCACTTCGTGGCCCGGCGCGATCTCGCGCAGCTTGTCGAAGTGGTGCATGTGCACGCCGCGGTAGATCTTCTCCCACAGCCCGCTGAGCAGGAACGAGGCCGAGCGAACGACCAGCGGCGACTGGTCGGCGGCGATTTCCCAGGCGAACGCGCGCGCCTTCGCGGCGGCCTTGTCGAGCGGGATGTTGTCGCGGCTCGCGTTGTTTTCGATCGCCTGCTGCACGGGCGCGGCGTTGACGACGCCATCGATGAGCGTGCGACGGTGCGAAAGGTCCGGCCCGATGACCGCGGCGCGCACGCGGCGGAAGTGCGCGCGCAGGATGCGTTGGAGTTTCCGCACGCCACGCTCGGCGCTGCTTTCCTCGGCGACGGCTTCGCGCAGGCTCACCGGCGCGGCGAATTCGACGAGCGTGTCGCGGCCGTTGAGCGCAAGCGCGAGCAGGCGCCGGAAGCGGCCGACGACGACCCAGTTTTCCGAGAACAGCACGCTGAACCAGCCCGATTCCCGCTGCGGCGCGCGGCCAACGAAGATGGACACCGGCACGAGGCGCACGTCTTTTTCCGGATCGGCGCGCACGACGTCGGCGAGCAGGCTCAGCGTTTCCGAGCGCGTCGGATGCGGCGGCCGGCCGAACACGCGCGGCCGCCGCGACAGCGTGACCACGGCGCGGCGGCGCTTGATCGGCAAGCGGTCGGCGGCAGCATACGGCGACGGCAGGCCGGCTTCCTTGCACGCCTGTTCGAGGATCAGCGTGTCGGACAGGCCGTAACGTTCGATGACGTAGACGGTCGGGCGCGGATCGTCGGGCAGCAATGCGTGCACGTCGTCCGGCGTACGCTGGATGCGCAGCCAGGGCCGCAGCAGCGCGCCGAACAGACGGAGCCAGCCCGGCACCTGCGCGTCGGTCTGCGCGCGCGGCGCGGTTGGGGAATCGTTCATGCGGGGAAGTCTAGCAGGGCGCCCTTGCGCCTCTCCCTGACGGGCGAGACGGAGGAAAAGCCGTCGACTCGCGGCGCATCCGACTTTCGCCGGATGCGCCGGAAAACGCGGGATCAGCCCTGCGCGGCAGGCTTGGCGGCTTCGCTGGCGGCCTGTTCAACCGGTGCCGCGGCCGAACCCGCAGCATCGGCCGCTGCCTTTTCCTTGAGCTTGTCGATAGTGTCCTTGCCGTACCAGCGGCCGTCGACGTTGACCATCTCGGTCTCGCCGCTGAGCGGCGTGCCGAGCAGCGTGTAGCTGACCTTGAGCTTGGCGGTCTTGCCGTCGTTGGAAACGACTTCCGGCTTGATCGAGTCGAACGTTTCGTCCAGCGAGAAGCCGTAGACGTTGAACGCCTGCTTGACCGCGCCGTAGGCAGCCTGCGCCTTCTGCATGCCCTGCTCGTAGCTCAGGCCGCGCGCTTCGTCGAGCGTCTTGAGGTTGAGGTCGCGCGCCGTCTTCACCGTGATCGCGACGATCTGCTTGATCTTGTCCGGATCGGTGAAACGCGTCTTCGTGACCCAGCCGCCGAGCGTGTTGATCGCCGCGACCGCCTGCTGCTTGGAGGCGTCGGACATGTCCTTGCTCTGCTGCACGAGGCCCTGCAGCCAGCTCGAACCCATCGCCACGTACATCGGGATCTGCTGCTGGTATTGCGCGTCGAAGGCCTTCAACTGCGGCTCGATCTCGGTGTAGATCGCGGTCTCGGCATCGGGCGCGGTGAGCTTGGTCATCGTCGCGGTGAACTTGGCGCGGTCTTCGTCGGTGACGGGTTCCTGGTCCTTGTTCCAGTCGGTCTTGACCTTGGCGTACTCGGCCGGCGGCAGCGCGTTCTGCATGAGGCCGTTGAAATCGCCCGCCTTGAGCAGCTTGATCGAAGCGAGCAGCGCGGCGTCCGGACCTGCGGAAACCGGCGCGACGGCGGGCGCGGAAGCCGTCTCGGACTGCTGCTGGCAGCCGGCGGCGAAAACGATCAGCGCGCTCGCGAGCGCAGCGCGAAGCAAGGGCTTTGACATGGCGGGTCCCCGGGGTCGTGGCAAAAGGTGCGGCACTCTAGCAGACGGCCGCTGAAGCGGCTTGGAAGAGCCTTGTTTCACCGGAAAGTGCGGCCACGGATGGCCGCTCTGGATTTTCCCGAAAGCCGGATCACAACCGCCTCGGCAACCTCGCCGGAGCAGCGTTCATGGACGAACGCGCATGAAAACCCACAAAAAAAAGAAGCCCGGAAGGCGGTAGCCGACCGGGCCAATTCCGGCAAAGCCGGAGGGGGATGTTCGGCGTTTGGCGGCGGCGCCATGGGCGCGCACCGGAAAAACGTCGAGCGCATTGTAGTTACGGCCAAAAGCTAATGCAATACATCAAGAAACGTAGCGTAACTAATTGATTATTTTTGAAGTTTCTCGATCTTGGCAGCGCGGCGCCGGCCCTCGGGCTGCGCCCAGTCGTTGTTGAACAGCGCGGGTTCCCATGAGCCGTAGGTCGGGTTCGGCAGCACGAACCAGCGGTCGCCGATCCAATCCAGGTACGGCTCGACCATGGCACGACGGCCGTCGACCGTATTCGCGAGCACGTCGACGAAGTCGCCGAGCTGGTCGCCGAACTGCATGAGCACGCGATGCTTCTGCGCGATCAGGCGGCGGCGGCAACCTTTTTCGGTGCCGATCTGCTCGCAGTCCTTGTTGATCGTGCCGAGGCCGAGGAAGACGGTTTCGTCGCTGGCGAGCGGGAAACCGGCGCTGCGCAGGTTGTCGAGCGTGGCGTCGTTGAGATCCTGCGCGCGGTTGGACAGGTAAAACACCTTGACGCCGTGCTCGGCCGCGTAGCGCGTGAACTCGAGCGCGCCGGGCAACGGCTTGGCGGCTTTCTCGCGGCACCACTGCGCCCACGAGAACTCGTCGAAATTCTTGTCGTCGCGCACGAGACGCGCCTGGTACGGCAAGTTGTCGAGCACGGTTTCGTCGATGTCGAGGATCACCGCCGGCGCAAGGCGCTGCGCCGAACCGCTGCGCTCGTCTTTCGGCAGCGCGTCCCAGTTCTTGTCCTTGATCGCGTGCGCGAGCTTCTCAGTCGCGTTGCGGTAGACCTCGCGATAGATCAGGTCATGCTCGATAGCGGTCTGCGCCCATGCCACCGCGTTGAGGTTGTCGTTCGGCGCGGGCCCTGCGGGCTTGGCGGTTGGCGCAGGCGCGACGGGCAGCGCCGCGTCGGCAGTCTTGCGCGGCGCAGGCGCGGCGCAGGCGCCGAGCAGGCCGGCGGCGAGAAGAACGGCGGAAACGCGAAACGTAGGACTCATGAAAACTCCGGAAGGCAAAGATGCGGCGACCGCTGCGCCGGCCGCCGGAAACCGGCCCGCCACACGTCGCCTGCTACGATGATCGGCGCAGTGTATGACAGGCCGTCGCGCCGTCGTGCGCGCCACCCATGCCGGAACCTTCATGGACACGATCGCCCGCTCCCGCTTCACGCTCGCTGCCAGCGCGCTCGCCGCCCTGGCGCTGCTCCTTGTCCTGCCCTTGCATCTGCTCCCGGCGCTGCTCGCCGGCCTGCTCGTGTTCGCGATCATCGACGCGCTCGCGCCGAGGCTGGAACGCTACGTGCCGCGCGCGAGTGCGCATGGCCTCGTCGCGCTCGGCCTCAGCGTCGTCGTCGTCGGTCTGCTCACGATCGCCGTCGTCGCCATCGTGGCGATCGTGCGGCGCGAAGTCGGCGATCCGAACGCGTTCCTCGAAGGCCTCAATCCGCTGCTCGACCGCGCGCGGGGCCAATTGCCGAAGTTCGTCGTCGACCACCTGCCCGACAACATCACCGACATCCGTATCGCCGCGGTCGACTGGATGCGCCAGCACGCAAGCGCGCTGCAACTCGCCGGCAAGACGGCGGTGCGCGTCTTCGTGCACCTGCTCATCGGCATGGTGCTCGGCGCGATGATCGCGCTCGCCGCCTCGCGCGGCCGCGGACGAGCGACGACGCCGTTCGTCGCCGCGCTGCTCGAACGCAGCCGCAACCTGCTCGGCGCATTCCGCGACATCGTCTTCGCTCAGATCAAGATCTCGGCGATCAACACGCTGCTCACCGGCATCTTCCTGCTCGTGTTGCTGCCGCTGTTCAGCACGCCGATTCCGTTTGCGAAGACGCTCGTCGTCGTCACCTTCATCGTCGGCATGCTGCCGGTGGCCGGCAACCTGATCTCGAACACGCTGATCTTCATTGCCGCGCTGTCGGTATCGTTCGCCGACGCAGTCGCCGCGCTCGCGTTCCTGATCCTCGTCCACAAGCTCGAGTATTTCCTCAACGCGCGCATCGTCGGCACGCAGATCCGCGCGCGCGCATGGGAGCTGCTCATCGCGATGCTGATCATGGAGTCGGCATTCGGCATCGTCGGACTCATCGCCGCGCCGATCTATTACGCGTTCCTCAAGCGGGAATTGGCCGCAGCGAATTTGATCTGAACGCGCTCAGCCGGCGAGCTTGAGCCCGACCAATCCGGCAACGATGAGCGCCGCGCTGGCCAGCCGCAGCGGCGTCGCCGGCTCGCCGAACAGGAGCATGCCGAACGCAAGCGTGCCGACCGCGCCGATGCCGACCCAGATCGCGTAGGCGGTGCCGACCGGCAGCGTCTTCATCGCGAGTCCGAGCAAGCCGAGGCTGACCAGCATCGACGCCGCTGTCGCCACGCTCGGCCACAGCCGCGTGAACCCTTCGGTGTACTTGAGCCCGATCGCCCAGCCGATTTCGCACAGGCCGGCGACGACGAGAATGAACCACGCCATGGCGCACTTTCCGCAAGCGCCGGGCCGTCCCGGCAGGAAGAAAGGCGCCGAGGTCGTCCACGGCGCGCGGTCGATCGATTCTACGCGCGTCAGTCGCCGAGCAATGCGGCCAGCCGAGCGAGATGCGACGACGCCATTTCCTCCTTGTGCGCGGCGTCTTTCTCCTCGTCGCGGCCGGCCCAGTGGATGTCGTCGGGCGGCAATTCCTTGAGGAATCGGCTGGGCATGTTCGAAATGATTTCGCCGAAACGCTTGCGACGCTTTGCATACGACAGCGAGAGGTTTTCCTTGGCGCGCGTGATGCCGACGTAGAGCAGACGGCGCTCCTCTTCGATGCGGCCTTCCTCGATGCTGCCCTCGTGCGGCAACGTGGCGTCGTCGACGCCGACGAGGAACACACTGCGGAATTCCAGTCCTTTCGCCGCGTGCAGCGTCATCAGGCGCACCGCGTTGCCGGGATCGTCACGATCGCCGTGCGCGAGCAGCGCGAGCTGCGCGGCGAGATCGCCCGCGCCGTTCTTGCCCATCGCGCGCAGCCATTCGACGAGTTCGCGCAGGTTTTCCATGCGCCGTTCGCGCAAGGCCGGTTCCTTGACCTGCGCGGCGATGTGCTCGGCGTAGCCGATGCGCGCGATGAGATCGTCGACGAGATCGGCCGCAGCGACGCGCTCGGACTTCTTCGAAAATTCGTCGATGAGTTTGGCGAAGCCGAGCAGCGATGACGCCGCGCGCCCGGCGAGTTGTGACAGCACCGCATCGCTGTGCGCGGCGTGCAGCAACGACATGTGCCGCGCGCCGGCGAGTTCGCCGAGTTTTTCCAGCGTCGTCGCGCCGATGTCGCGGCGCGGCAGGTTGACCACGCGCAGGAACGCCGCGTCGTCGTCGGGATTGGCGATCAGGCGCAGATAGCCGATCAGGTCCTTCACTTCGCCGCGATCGAGGAACGCGGTGCCGCCGGTGACGTGGTACGGCACGCGTGCGAGGCGCAGCGCCTTTTCCAGCGCGCGCGACTGGTGGTTGCCGCGATACAAGATCGCGAATTCGCTCCACGCCGCCTTGTGCCGTTCGGCGAGATGCGCGATCGCACCGGCGACGCATTCGGCTTCGTGCTCGTCGTCGCGGCATTCGAGCACGCGGATCGGCGCGCCTTCGCCCTGCTCGCTCCACAGGCGCTTCTCGAAGAGATGGCCGTTGTTCGCGATGACCTTGTTCGCGCAACGCAGGATGCGCCGCGCGCAGCGGTAATTCTGTTCGAGCTTGACCACGCGCAGCTTCGGGAAATCGCGCGCGAGTTCGTTGAGGTTCTCGGGATTCGCACCGCGCCAGGCGTAGATCGACTGGTCGTCGTCGCCGACCACGGTGAACGCGCCGCGCTCGCCCGCGAGCGCCTTGATGAGGCGGTACTGCGCAGAGTTCGTGTCCTGGTATTCGTCGACGAGCAGGTATCGCAAGCGCTCGCGCCACGCGTCGCGCGCTTCGGTGTCGCCTTCGAGCACGGCGAGCGGCAGGCGGATGAGATCGTCGAAATCGACCGCGTTGAACGCGGCGAGACGTTTCTGGTACGCGGCGTAGATGGCCGCCGCCTCGCGCTCGCGCGCACCTTGCGCGGCCGCGGCGGCCTGTTCCGGCGTGAAGCCTTCGTTTTTCGCGCGCGAGACGAGCGACTGCAGCGCGAACAACGCGTCGGGCTTGATGCCCTTCGGCGCGAGTTCCTTGATCATGCCGTGCGAATCGTCCGCGTCGAGCACGGAAAAACCGCGGCGCAGGTTCGCGCGCGCATGCTCGATCTGCAGGAATTTCAGGCCGAGCGCATGGAACGTGCAAACGGTGAGCGCGTCCGCGTCGTCGCCCTTGACGAGCTTGCCGACACGCTCGCGCATCTCGCGCGCGGCCTTGTTGGTGAAGGTGATCGCGGCGATCTTCGACGCGGACAGGTTCTTGCGCCGGATCAGGTACGCGATCTTCTCGGTGATCACGCGCGTCTTGCCCGAACCCGCGCCGGCGAGCACGAGCATCGGGCCATCGCAATACTCG
>JAKPAN010000007.1 GCA_029779475.1 Pseudomonadota bacterium | reverse complement strand
CATGCGGCGGAGGATCGCGTTGGCGCTGCCGTTGAGCAGCGCGATCGCGGGGCGGAAGACCGTCGTGAAGGCGACCTGGAACGGCATGACGAGCTTCGCCGTCTGGCGCGGGATCGCGAGGGCGAAGTTCTTCGGCACGAGTTCGCCGATGATCTTCGAGAACGTCGTCGCGATGGCAATGGCGACAACCGTCGCGATGGGGCGCACCGCGGCATCCGGCACCCCCCACGCCTTCAGCACGGGGCTGAGCAGGTTGGTCAGCGCGGGCTCCATCGTGTCCCCGGTGAGGAGCGTCGTCAAGGTGATGCCGAGCTGCGCGCTCGAGAGGTGCGTCGACGTGATCTTCAGGGCGTCGATCGTCAGCGACAGCCGGGACTCGCCCGCCGCGCGGCGGGCGTCGAGGTCTGCGCGGTCGAGGTTCACGAGCGCGAACTCGCTCGCGACGAACAGACCGGTCCCGATGGTGAGCAGCAGCCCCACGCCCAGCATGACGTAATCCATCACGCGTCACCCCCGATCATGCTCGGGGAGGGTCGGTGGGGCGATCGTCTGCAACTAGGAGGGTCGTCCATTGTGCGAACAAGTGTACGGCACGCCCGCACCCCGTGGCTGGGTGCTCCCCGCCCGCGCTGCCCTTTCCCGCCCGCGCTGCGCTTTCTTGCGCGCGCTGCGCTTTCCTGCGCGCGCTGTCCTATCCTGCGCGACCCGCCCCGCCCTTCCCGGCGCGCGCTGCTCTTTCCCGCCCGCGCTGTCCATTCCTGCGCGCGCTGTCGTTTCCTGCGCGACCCGCCCCGCCTTTCCCGGCGCGCGCTGCTCTTTCCTGCACACGCTGTCAAAGAATGCGCAGCGCACGCAGGAAACGACCGCGCGGCCTGGCATCCATCGCCTCCTCCCCAGGGGCGCTCGGCGCGCGATCGTGCACAGATCGTCCGTTCGCGGGCTGCGCAGCGCGCGCGGGGGTGCACAGTCGGCGCATGGATGAGATCGCCCCCATCGTGATCGCTCGCACGCGCGAGTTGCACGATCCACCCGACTATCGGCGCCTGAAGCGCAGGCTGCACAGCGGTTCGTGGTGCCGGGTGGCCCCCGGCGCGTACGCCCGCGCGAGCGAGTGGGAGGCCCTTCGGCCGATCCAGCGCCACGCCGTCCGGGTCGGCGAGGAAGCATTGAGAGTGGATGCCCCGGTGGTCTTCTCTCACTTCGCCGCCGCGGCGATCTGGGGCATCGATGTGCTCGGCGAATGGCCGACCCGCGTCGAGGTGCGCATTCCACGCGCCACCGGCGGACGCTCGAGCGGAGCGATCCGACGCCGCGCGCTCGGAATCGACGGGCTCGAACTCGCCGAGTGGCGCGATCACCGTGTGACCAGTCCGGCCCAGACCGTCGTCGACCTCGCGCACGATCTGCCGTTCGCTCGCGCGGTGTCGGCGATCGATCAGGCGATCTGGCGCGACCGCCCCGGCGGCGCTCTGACCACGAAAGACGCGGTTCTCGACGTTCTCAACGGCACGCCCGCGCGGAGCGGGAGTGCGCGGGCGCGTCGCGCCGTCCAGGCATCCGAACCGCTCGCCGCCAACGTGCGCGAAACGCAGATGCGCGTTCTCGTGCAGGATCTCGGCTTTGCGCGACCGCGGCTGCAGGAGCGGCGCGTGCTGGCCAGCGGACGCCTCGTCTTCGGCGATCTGTACTTCGTCGAGGCCGATCACTGGGTCGAGATCGACGGGCGCGGAAAGTACCTCAGCCCGCAGTTCGGGACCGGCCGCGACCCGGCGGCGATCGTGATCGACGAGAAGAATCGTGAGAACGAGATCCGCCGCGAGGTGCGCGGGTTCTCACGGCTCGAGGCGACCGACGCAGACCACCCGCGACGCGTCTATGACATCTTGACCCGCGACGGGTTGCGCAGTCGACTTCCGCGTCCGCGCGGGTGAGCCGGCGCAGTCACTGGGCTCTCGATCGGACCCTTCCGCACTGTCGAGCTCGCGCCCGCGCTGTCGAAACCTGCGCGCGCTGTACATCAATGCGCCGCGCGCACAGGACTCAGCAGCGCGGGCTGGAAACGACAGCGCGGGCTGGACACTGCAGCGCGCCCGGCAAGCAGCAGCGCCCCCTCCCAGCCCGCGCATCGCCCGGC